>JACMKJ010000587.1 GCA_014380155.1 Rhizobacter sp.
GGTACGCGGCCACGAACTCCTTCACGCCGGGCAGGTCGAGGCGGTAGTACCAGGTGGTGCCGAACACGCCGAAGATGCTTTCCGGGCCGAGGCCGTACACGTCGGGCCAGTCTTGCTGGTTGTTGATCCAGGCCATGCTCTTTTGCATGTTGAGTTGCACCACCTGCTGGCGCAGCGCCTTGATGTCGTCGCCACCGATGGCGGTGGCCACGGCGTTGGGCTTCAGCTGCTGCAGCTTGAGCAGGTACGACGAGAAGTCGCGCGTGTTTTGCGGCACCAGCAGCTCTTCGACGATCTTGCCGCCGTTGGCTTCGACGATGGCGCGGGTGGAGTTCGAGGTGTTGCGGCCCCACACATAGTCGTTGGTCAGCAGCACCCAGTTCTTGCCGTTCACCTTGATCGCGTTCTTCACGATGGCGTTGGCGAAGTTGCTGCCGTTGCCGTCCCACACGAACTTGGTGCGGTGGCAATCCTTGCCGGCTTCGGTCGGCGAGCTGGAGTTGGTGTTGAGGAAGATGCAGCCGTACTTCTGTGCCACCTGCGAGATGGCGTTGGCCGCGCCCGAGTGCAGCGCGCCGATCATGAAGGCCACTTCGTTGCGAGTGATCATGCGCTCGGCCACGCGCGAGCCGGTGGCCGGCGTGGTCTCGGTGTCCATGTGCAGCGCCTCGATGCGCCGGCCCATCACGCCGCCCTTGTCGTTGAACTCCTTGATGGCCATCATCGCGCCCAGGCGCTCTTCGCCACCGCTCGCGCCGTACTGGCCCGAGGCGTCCATCGTCAGGCCGATGGTCAGTGGCTTGGCCGTGGCGGCCTGTGCCCACACGCGGTTGTGGGCCCACGGGCCGAAGAAGGGCGTGGCACCAGCGAGCGTGATGCCGGTGGCCTTGAGCAGGCTGCGGCGCGTTGGCATGGCGATGGGGGAGGTTTTTTTGTCGTCGTTCATGGCGTTGTCTCCAAGGGCGGTGGGATGCGGCGGAGTGTTCCCCGCTCGCACGGGTTAGTGATCAGCGAGGGACGAATTTCACATTGCTGAGCTGCTCTTGAACCTCGAGCAGCGAGGCGATGAACTTGTCGCCGTAGCCGAGGTTGGCGGCCTGCACGAAGCTCTGGTGCGCGGCTTCGGCGATGAAGCTGCTGGTGGGCAGCATCTCGGTCAGGTGGGTGTAGTAGCGCAGGTCTTTTTGCGCATTGCCGATGGCGAACTTGAGGCCACCGAGGTCGCCTTGCAGCGCCTTGCCCACCATCATCTGGAAGATGCCGGAGTTCACGCCACCGGCCGAGATCACGTCGAACACCTTCTGCAGCGACAAGCCCGCCTTGGCGGCCGTGGCCATGGCCTCGGCGATCGCGGCGGCCTGCGTCATCGCGAGCATGTTGTTGACGAGTTTCAGCACATGGCCGTGGCCGGGTGGGCCGACATGGATGATGTTTTCGCAGAAGGCGGCGAACACCGGGCGCAGGGCCTCGAAGTCAGCGTCTGCCGCACCGACCATGGTGTTCAGACGCCCCTCTTCGGCCTCTTTCGGCGTGCGCGCGAGCGGCGCGTCGATGAACTTCACGCCCTTGGCGGCAAAGTCGTTGCGGATGCGTGTGCTCGACGCCGGCTCGGCGGTCGAGTGGTCGATCACGGTCAGGCCGGGGCGTGCGGCGGCCAGCAGGCCGTCGGTGCCGTAGACGATCTCTTCGACCTGTGGCGAGCCGGTCACGCACAGGATGACGATGTCGGCCTGCGCCAGCGCGGCGCGGGTGTCGACTTCCACCGCACCGGCATCGAGCAGGTCTTGCAGGGTGCTGCGGTTGCGGTGTGCCTTGAAGCGCAGCGCGAAGCCCTTTTGCAAGAGGTTCTTGGCGATGCCGTGGCCCATCATGCCGAGGCCGATGAAACCGATCGAGGGGTTGCTGCTCATGCTGTTTTCTCTTTGGCGGGGGTGGTGAGGGCCTGGGGTGCGTCGCTGCGCGCGTTGCACCACAGGTGGATGAGTCGCTGGTAGCGGGTGGCCACCTCGTCGATCACGCCGGCGTCGTCGAGCGTGCCGGCGAACCAGGCGGTGGCCGCGTCGGCAAAGAGCGAGCGGCCGACCGCGAAGCCCTTGCACAGCGGTTGGCCGGCAGCGGCGCGAAAGCCTTGCGACAGGTGGTCTTCACTTGCCTCCAGGCCCAGCAGCAGCACACCACGGCAATGCGCGTCGTTGTCGGTGATGACGGTGTTGATGTGCTGCCAGGCCGCGCGCTCCAGCGGCGGTGGCAGCTTCCACCAGTCGGGCCAGACGCCCGCGGCATAGATCTGCTTCATGGCGCGCGCCAGCGTGTCAGCGTGCGCCGGCATGTCGCGCGGGGGGATCACTTCGACCAGCAGCTCGTGGCCGGTCTGGTTGCAGGCATCGGCCAGCTCGACCACGCTGCGCAGCTGCTCTTCGCGCAGCGCGTCGGCATCGTCGGGGTGGTAGGCCAGCAGGCACTTCACCACATGCTCGCCCGGCCAGGTGCGCAGCGCCAGGCCCACGTTGGCGCCGTCTTCGAAGCGCAGCGGGCGTGAGCCGGGCAGCTCGACCGGGCGCGCCACCCACCAGCCCTGGCCGGTGAGCGGGGGCAACACGTCTTCACCGTAGCGGCCGTCGATGATCACGCCGGGTGTCGGGAAATCGCAGTCGGCCGCGGCGTCCTTGCGTGCGGCGTCGTAGCCCTGGCGCGCGGCTTCGGCCACCAGCTGCTTGAAACTCGCGATGCGGCCCTTGCTGTCGGCGGCGGGCACACCGTGGCGTGCTGCCAGCTCTTCGAGCTGGGCGCGGTGGTCGAAGGCCAGCACACCGAGCGTGCCCCAGCGGCGCGAGCGGGTCGAGGCGCGGTGCAGGTGCTCGAGCACGGCGTCTTCACGCAGGCGGCGGGTGGGCGAACCGTGGCGCAAGAAGTGGCTGAGTTCGTCCCAGCTGGGCATGGCCGGTGCGCAGCCATGGCGCGAGACGACGATCGCCCCGCAGGCGTTGGCGTAGCTCAGTGTTTGGGGCAAGGGTTCGTTGCGCACCCAGCCGCGCAGCAGGCCGGCCATGAAGGCGTCGCCCGCGCCGAGCACGTTGAACACCTCGACCGGGAAACCCGGGCCGGTGACACCGTCTTCCACACTCGCCGGGATCGGGCCTTCGAAGGCCACGCAGCCCATCGGGCCACGCTTCATCACGATCAGCGCCTTGGAGACTTCGCGAATGCGCTGGAGCGCGGCCAGGTTCTCGCTGAAGCCACCGGCGATGTGGATCTCTTCTTCAGTGCCGACGATCAGGTCGCACAGCGGCAGCACTTTTTGCAGATGCGCGCTGACCTGGTCGGACGGCACATAACGCTGCTCGCCCAGGCCGGGCGCGGTCAGTCCCCACAGCACCGGGCGGTAATCGATGTCGAGCGCCACGCGCGTGCCCGCCGCGCGTGCGGCCTGGATGGCGCTCATGCAGGCGTCGAAGGTCTGTGCGTTGGAGAGGTGCGTGCCCGAGATGAGCAAGGTCTTGGCCGAGGCCACGAAGGCGGGGTCGATGTCGGCGACCGACAGGGCCATGTCGGCGCACTGCTCGCGGTAGAACACCAGCGGGAACGTATCGCGGTCGCGAATGCCCAGGAAGACGAGCGCGGTGAGGCGCTTCGGGTCGGTGCGCACATGCGTCACGTCGACCCCTTCGGCGACCAGCGATTCGCGCACGAAGCGGCCGTTGTGCTCATCGCCCACGCGGGTGAGCATCGCGGCCTTCAAGCCCAGGCGCGAGGCGCCCACTGCGGTGTTGCACGGCGAGCCGCCCAGGTACTTGGCGAACGACTGCACGTCTTCCAGCCGCCCCCCGATTTGTTCACCATACAGATCGACCGCCGCGCGGCCCATGCAGATCAGTTCCAGTGCGCGCATTCAGCGGCCTCCCTTGCCGTTGGTCGGTCGTTTTGTCTTTGTTGCCGTCTTGCTGGCCGGCTTGGCGATCGTCTTGGCGGCACCGCGTGCCGACTGCTCGGTCAGCCGGTGCCCGGTGCTCACCACCACGGCCTGCGCCAGGCAGAGCGGCGCCACCAGCGAGCGGAAGGCCTTCTCGGAGCCGAGGCTCAACTCGAAGCACACCCGGGCCGACGGCTTGAGCGGCGACAAGGCGCTGTCGGTGATGGCGATCACCGGGATGCCGCGCGCATGCGCCGCGTTGGCCGCGTCGATCACTTCTTGCGAGTAGCTGTGGAAGCTCGCGACCAGCAGCACGTCTTCGGGTTCGACGTTGTTGAGCGAGTTGGCGAGCATGCCGCCCAGCCCGTCGAGCAGGTAGGTCTTGAGCTCGAGCTGGCTCAGCGCGTACGCGAGGTAAGAGGCCACCGGGAAGGCGCGACGTTGTGCCAGCACGTGCACGTGGCGCGCCGCGCAGATGAGCTGGGCTGCGCTCGTGATGTCTTCTTCCGACACGTTTTCTTCGAGCTGTCCCAGCTCGGACACCGCCTCGCCCACAAATTGATGCAACACACCGGCACCGCCGTTGTTCGACTTGCCATGGCGGCGCAACTGGTCGATGCGCTCGCGGTAGCTGACCGAGCGCTCGACCAGGTGCTCGCGAAACACACCCTGCATCTCCGAGAAGCCACCAAACTCGAGCGCGTTGGAGAAGCGGATCAGCGCAGAGGGCTGCACACCAGCCGCATCGGCCACGGCCGCCACCGTGCCGAGTGCGAGCTCGTTGGGCTTGTCGAGCGCGAAGCGCGCAATGAGCTGCAGCTGCTTGGGCAGTGTCGGGTAGACGCGTGAAATGGCGTCTTTCAGGTCGTCGTAGTTCAGTGCGGCTGTCATCGGGTTTTCACAGGTGTCAAACACATCAAGTACAGAACAAACGTTCTTGCATGAACGGAGAATAGAACATACATTTCATCCTGTCCAGCATTTATTTCATCTGACCATGTCCACACAAACCCGACCTGCCCCGCTTGTCACCACCCCGATGGTGTTCACCGTGGCCCTGCTGGCCAGCACACCTTTGTGGCTGAGCCAGGTAGGGCTCTATCAGTACCTCGCGCTCGAAATCATGATCTGGATGATGTTCGCGCTGGGCCACAACCTGCT
This sequence comes from Rhizobacter sp., assembly GCA_014380155.1. Classification (GTDB taxonomy): domain Bacteria; phylum Pseudomonadota; class Gammaproteobacteria; order Burkholderiales; family Burkholderiaceae_C; genus Rhizobacter. The sequence continues at coordinate 5,072 of JACMKJ010000587.1, forward strand.
GCTCGGTTATGGCGGCCTGCCCTCGTTCGGGCATGGTGCCTATTTCGGCGTGGGTGCATACGCCTTCGGCCTGCTGCAGCAGCGCGCCGACGCCGGTTTGCTCACGGGCTTGCTCGGGGCCGTGCTGCTGAGTGCTGTGGCCGGCATGCTGGTGGGCGCCTTCATCTCGCACAAGCGCGGCATCTATTACGCGCTGCTCACCATCGCCTTCGGCCAGGTGTTCTGGTTTGCAGCGATCAAGCTGCATGACATCACCGGCGGCGAAGACGGCCTGCTCAACATCAAGCGGCCCGATCTGTCGCTCGGCTTTGTCGACATCAAGCTGGGCAGCAACGAAGCCTTCTTCTACTTCGCGCTGGCCTTGTTTGCGCTGGTGCTGGTGGCGCTGTGGCGGCTGATCCACTCGCCCTTCGGCCGCGTGCTGCGCGCCATCAAGCAAAACGAGATGCGTGCCGCCTTCGTGGGCCACAACGTGTGGCTCTACAAGTGGCTGGCCTTCACCTTGTCGGCGAGCGTGGCGGGCCTGGCCGGTGCACTGTTTGCGATGGCCCAGCAGTCGGCCTACCCCAACGTGATGAGCCTGCACAACTCGGGCTTCGTGGTGATGATGGTGCTGATCGGTGGTGGCCTGGTGAGCTTCTGGGGCCCGGTGATCGGCGCGCTGGTGTTCATCCTGACGCGTGACCTGCTGGGTGCCTACACCGAGACCTGGCTGCTCTGGTATGGCCTGGTGTTCATGGTGATGGTGCTGTTCCAGCCCGACGGCGTGGCCGGCGCGTGGCAGAAGGCGCGGGCACGTCTTGCGAGGCGAAAACAGCCGGCCCCCTCACCCGCCATCAACCACACCCCGAAGGAGGCATGAGCATGGCCCTCTTTGAAGCCACCCAATTGCACAAGCGCTTTGGCGACAACGTCGTGCTGGAGAGCATCTCGCTCTCGTTCGAAGAAGGTCAGTTGAACGGGATCATGGGCCCCAACGGTGCGGGCAAGACCACCTGCTTCAACGTGCTGACCGGCCGCTACAAGCCCGACCGCGGCACGGTCAAGTTTGCGGGTGAAGACATCACCGGCTTGTCGCCGCGCGAGATCGCCTGCAAGGGCGTGTCGCGTTCGTTCCAGATCATGAATCTGTTCGACGACGACACGGCGCTCGACAACGTGCTGATCGCCCTGCCCTCGGTGCGCGCCAAGGGTTACTCGATGGTGAGCGACCTCGGCCGCGACAGCGCGGCGCACGACGAGGCTGCCGCCATCCTGGCGCGCGTGGGCCTGGCCGGCAAGGAGCGGGTGCAGGCGGAGAGCCTGTCTTACGGCGAACGGCGTGCTCTCGAGATCGGCGTGGCACTGGCCGCACGGCCGCGCCTCCTGTTCCTGGATGAACCCACCGCCGGTCTCGGCAGCGAAGGCACCGCGCGCCTGGCCGAGCTGATCGCCGAACTCAAACGCCAACTCACCATCGTCATCATCGAGCACGACATGCACTTCCTGTTCAGCCTGGCCGATCGCATCTCGGTCATTCACTGGGGCCAGGTGATCGCCCAGGGCGACCCCGACGGCTTGCGCGACAACCCGTGGGTGCAACGCTCCAACCTCGGGGCGGTGACAGCATGAGCGCCGTCTTGAAACCATCGGCATCGCAGTCGGTGCTGTCGATCGACAACATCGAAACCTTCTACGGCGAAACGCAGGCGCTGTTTGGCGTGTCGCTCTCCATCGCCCCGGGCGAGGTGGTGGCACTGCTCGGCCCCAACGGCGCGGGCAAGACCACTACGCTGCGCTCCATCCTGGGCCTCACACCGCCACGCCGTGGGCGCATCCACTTCGACGGCCAGGACATCACGCGCCGCCCCACGCACGAGATCGCCGCCATGGGCGTCGGCTGGGTGCCCGACGACCGGCGCATCTTCCCCACGCTCACGGTGGCGCGCAACCTCGCCATCGCGCGCAAGAAAACGCGCTTCCGTTCGTGGAACGAAAAAGAGTGCTTCGAGATCTTCAGCGCGCTCGAATACCTGATGCAGCGCGAATGCGAGAACCTCTCGGGCGGCGAGATGCAGATGGTCGCCATCTCGCGCGCCCTGCTGGGCTCGCCCGGCCTGGTGCTGTTCGACGAGCCGAGCCAGGGCCTCGCGCCCAAGGTGGTGCAAGACGTGATGTCGACCGTGCTGCGCTTGAAGCGCGAAGGTGTGTCGGTGTTGCTGGTCGAACAAAACGTGGCCTGCGCCCTCGGCGTGGCCGACCGGGTCATCGTGATGCGCCACGGCAAGGTGGTGCACGAAGGCCCGGCCGAACCGCTGCGCCAAGACCCTGATCTGCAACGCCGCCTTCTCGGTATCTGAGTCTGGAATCTGACGCCATGAGTTCACAACCTCTCCTCCAAGTCCAGGGCCTCGTCAAGCGCTACCAGCGCGGCTGGCCCAACCGGGTGACCACCTTTTGCCTGGAAGCCGACTTCCAGATCGACGGCCCCGCCATCGTCGGCGTGATGGGTGCCAACGGCGCCGGCAAGACAACCATGTTCGAGCTGATCACCGGCAGCAACCTGCCCACTGGCGGGCGCGTGCTGGTGGCTGGTCAAGACATCCACCGTGTGCGCTACCGCGAGCGCGACCGCCTGGCGCTGCACTACCACCAGTCGTACCAGGTGCGTTCGTTCACGCGCACCCACCCGGCCTTCATGCTGGAGCATGCGGCCAGCGAGCGCGCGCACGTGCACCTGTTCGACGAGCCGCAGTTCAACACGCAAGACGGCTACATCGGCTTCATGCTCGATTTCTTCCGCCGTCTGCGCAGCGAAGGCCGGCTGGTGTTCCTGTGCCTGCACCCCAACGAGCCGGTGCACCTGGACATCTTCAACGAGGTCTGCGACCGCTACCTGTTCGTGCACAAGGACGAATCGCGTGTCAGCCGCGTGATGCAGGCAGGCTCGCTCAACCAGCTGGCGCGCGACGCCCGGGTGCGCCACTACCTGGGCAAGCTGGCGCCGCTGGCCGACAAGGCGGCCTGACAGCCACACGCCCACTGCCCGAAAGGGCAGGTTCGCTCGCGCGGCGCTGCGGCGAGAATCGGCCGCATGAAGTTGCTGCTGGTTGACGACCACCCGCTGTTCGGCGTGGGCTTTGCGCATGCGTTGACGCATGCGCAGGCTGGCCTCGAAGTGCAGACCGCGCTGACGCTCGACGAGGGCCTGGCCCTGGCGGCGCTGTCGCGCGATCTCGATGTGGTGCTGATCGACTACCGCCTGGGTGGCGACAGCGGCCTCGACGGGTTGCGCCGCTTCGGTGCAAGCCACCCGCTGATGGCGCGGGTGCTGATCTCGGGTGATGAAGACACGGCGCTCGCAGCGCGTGCGCGTGCCGCTGGCGCGGCTGCCTTTCTGGGCAAGTCGCTGGCCATTGGCCAAGTGCTGCAGGCCTTGCAGGTGGTGTGTGCCGGAGGCGAGTACTTCAGCGACGCCGCGTCGGCGCTGTCACAACGCGGTGCCCGCGACGCCGGGCCCACGGCACGCCAGCTCGAAGTGCTGTCACTCATCGCACGTGGCCGCCAGAACAAGCACATCGCCGACGAGCTGGGCATTGCTGAGCGCACGGTGAAGCTGCACGTCACCGCGCTGCTCGATGCCCTGGGCGCGAACAACCGCACCCACCTGCTGGTGCGCGCACGCGAGGCGGGGCTGCTGTAGATGGCGCACGCGATGCGACGCTTGCAGCTCATTCCCGACTCGGTCGAGCCCGGCCAGCTCGAACGCCTGTTGCGGGTCAGCCCGATGGTGTCGGTGCTGAGCACCGTGGGTGCGGTGGTGTCGTGTGTGCTGTATTTCAAAGGGCCCGTCGACCGGGAGTTGATCGTCTGGCTGGTGCTGTTCGGCTGCGTGAGCCTCGCGAGGGTGGTCGCGGGTCTGTGGGCGTTGCGCCCCGCCGTGCTGAGCGCAAACCCACGGCTCTGGGCGCGTTGGGGCTTGGGCAGCACGCTGGTGCATGCCTTGCAATGGGGGGCGCTCAGCGTGGTGCTGAGGGCTCCGGGCAACGCCGAGGCCGAGTCGATCCTGCACATCACCCTGGCGGCGGTTGCCATGGGGTCGGCGGTGCACCTGTCGGGCTTCTACCGTGTGCTTGTGGCTTATGTGGTGTGCGTGTTGGGGCCGCTGGTGCTGCGTGACCTGCTCGTCGGCACTTCGTACCACGCCGTGATGGCCGGGATGTGTTTCCTGATCGGCGTGTACACGCTGCTCAACGGCCGCAACCAGTCGCAGCTGATCGAGGCCTTGCACCTGGAGAACCAGCGCAGCGAGGCCGCGCGCCGCGCCGCCGAAGAGGCCAATGCCGCACGCACCCGTTTCTTCGCCGCGGCCAACCACGACCTGCGCCAGCCCTTGCATGCCATGGGCCTGCTCGCGCAGACGCTGCACGGGCAGGGCCCGAAGGCGTCGCCGGTCGACGTGGCCGAGGTCTCGGGCCACCTGGTCGAGTGCGTGGAAGGCATGACCAACGTGGTCGACGACCTGCTGGAAATCACCCGCCTCGATGTGGGCCACATGACAGCGCAGAGTTCGGTGTTCGGGCTCGACGAGCTGCTGCGCGAAACCTGCCAGCCCTACCAGGCGCTGGCCCGTGCCAAGGGCCTGCAGCTGGCCGTGGACGCCGGGCCGCTGGCGGTGCGCAGCGACCGCGCGCTGGTGGCGCGCGTGCTGGCCAACCTGGTGTCCAACGCCATCCGCTACACGCGCGCGGGCGCTGTGCGCATCTACGCCCGGCCCCAGGGCGATCACGTGGAGCTTCGCGTCGAAGACACCGGCATCGGCATCGCGCGCGACCACCTGCCGCGCATCTTTGAAGAGTTCTATCAGGTGGGAAACCCGGCGCGTGACCGTCGCCTGGGGTTGGGCCTGGGCCTCGCGACGGTCAAGCGCCTGAGCGATTTGCTGTCGCTGTCGGTGTCGGTGCAGTCCGCACCCGGCCAGGGCAGCGTGTTCACGCTGATGCTGCCGGTGGCGCCGAGCCATGAGCTCGTTCCCTTGCCGCCGGGCGGCACGCCTGCTGTCGAGCCGCTGATTGCTTCGCAGCAGGTGCTGGTGATCGAAGACGACGCCGATTCGCGCAACGCCCTGCTCGGTCTGCTGCGTCAATGGGGCTGCGACGCGCGTGCGGCCCCCGGCGCGCGCGAGGCGCTCGCGTGGCTGGGCCAGGGCTTCAC
>JACMKJ010000588.1 GCA_014380155.1 Rhizobacter sp.
GCCGGCAGCACGCTGTCGAGCCACTGAGTCATCGACTCGCGAAAGCTCGACACCATCACCGTGAGCGCAACCGCCAGGCTCAGGCTCGCCACCACGCCAGCCACGGCGATGGTGGCGGTGTGGCGCTGGTGGCGCGCGCGCTCCACCGCCAGCAGGGCCAGCGCGTGCCGCGGTGGCTGCAAGCCGCGCAGCAAGAGGCCCACACCCGCTGGCACGCAGGCGATGCCGCCAAACAGCAGACAGGCCACCGCCAGATAGGCCGCGAGCGGGATCTCGGCGACCGGCGGCAGCAGCGCAAGCAGCACGCCTGCGACCAACAACACAGGCCCGAGCCAGTGGGCTGATGGGGCGGAAGCTGCATCACCCAAGCCCTTCAAGGCCTGCGCCGGGGCCAGGCGCTGCGCCGCGCGTGCAGGCAACCAGCCGCCGATGAGAGCCGCCATCACACCGAGCAGCCCATACACCCATGCAGCGCCTGCGCTGAACTGCAGGCTCGGCGCCACGCCTGGAAAGTAACCCCCGCCGAGGTCACCGGCCAGCAAGCGCAAGGCCAGGGCCGCGAGCGCTGTGCCCAATGCCAGGCCCAGCGCACTTCCGACGATGCCCAGCAGCGCCGACTCGGCCAGCACCAGCGCCAGCCGCCCACGCGCGCTGAGGCCCAGCACGCCGAGCAAGGCCAGTTGCGGCTGGCGCTTGGCCACCGACAGCGACAGGATCGAGAACACGAGGAACGCGCCGGTGAACAGCGCCACCAGCGCGAGCACCGTGAGGTTGACGCGGTAGGCGCGCGACACGTTCGACACACGTTGCGCCGCTTCGTCGGGCGATGCGGCGCGCAAGCCAGCAGGCAAGGCGAGTGACTGCAACACGGCTGCGCGGTCGGCGCCGGGTGCGAGGCGCACGTCGATGCGGCTCAGCCGGCCCAGCCAGCCGAAGGCGTGTTGTGCGCCGGCCAGGTCCATCACCGCCAGTGGCGGCCCGCTGGCGGCCACGCTGCCTTGCACGCGCCACTGGCCGTGGCCGCCGGGGGTTTGCAGGCGCAGGGTCTTGGTGGCGCCGAGCTGCTCTTGCGCCTGAACGTTGAGAAACAGCGCGTCGGGTTCGAGCAGCGCCAGTCGGTCGGCACCCTCGGCCAGGCGCGGCATCAGCGCGGGTGACAAGGGCGACACCGCCAGAGCGTCGATGCCCAGCACACGCAGAGCGATGCGCCGGCCTTGCGCATCAAACGCGTAGGTGTCGATCTCGATCACCGGGCTCGCCCAACCCACCTGCGGGTGGCCCGCCACACGTTCGTAGAGGGCTTCGTCAAAGCCGCCGCGCTGGCCGCGGATCTCGAAGTCGGGTTGGCCGTTGACCGAGCGCACCGCCGCGCTGAACTCGCTCAAGGCCGACTGGTTGATGAGCTGCACCGAGAAGGCCAGCGCCACCCCCAGCGTCACCGCCAGCAAGGCAGCCAGGTTGCGCCAGGGGTGGTGGCGCAGCTCGGGCCACGACAGCTGGCGCAGCAGCGCGATCACGACATCCCTTGCGCGGAGAGAGTGAGCACGCGGTCGGCGCGTGCAGCCGCCGCGCGCGAGTGCGTTACCAGCACACAGGCGGCGCCCTGTTCGCGCACCTGGGCGGCCAGCAAGTCCATCATCTTCTCGGCGGTGCTGGGGTCGAGGTTGCCGGTGGGTTCATCGGCCAGGATGAGCTGCGGCCGGTGCACCAGCGCACGCGCCAGCGCAACACGCTGCAACTGGCCGCCCGAGAGTGTTTGTGGCAAACGATCCCCGAAGCCTTGCAGGCCCACGGCGTTCAAGATCGCTTCAACGCGGGCATCGTCGGGCCGCTTTTGCAGCAGCAGCGGCAGGCCCACGTTGTGCGCCACGCTCAGGTGCGGCAGCACATGGAAGGCCTGGAACACGAAGCCCAGGTGATCGCGGCGAAACAGCGCTTGTTCGGCTTCGCTCAAGCGCGTGATGTGGGTGCCGTTGATGTGCACCGAACCACTCGCCACGGTGTCGAGGCCGGCAATGCAATTGAGCAGTGTCGATTTGCCCACGCCCGACTCGCCGAGGATGGCAACGAACTCGCCCGCGGCCACCTGCAAGTCGACCCCGCTGAAGACCGTGGCCTCGCCATACTGCTTGGCGAGGCCACGCACGCTCAGCAGTTCAGCCAAGCTTCAACTCCGACACCAGCTTCAGCGCGAGTGCGGTGGCCTGCTGCAGCGCGTCGGGTGCATCGCAGGCCACCACCTGGCGCTGCGGCATGCTGCGCAGCCAGGTGATCTGGCGCTTGGCGAGCTGGCGTGTGGCGGCCACGCCGCGCTCGGGCAGCTCGCTCTGGTCGCCGGTGACCAAGGCCTCCCAGGTCTGGCGGTAACCCACGCAGCGCATCGAGGGCATGTCGGCGTCGAGGTCACCACGCGCTTCGAGCTTGACCACTTCTTCGACCAGGCCCTGCTCCAGCATCTGGTGAAAGCGTTTCTCGATGCGCTGGTGCAGCCAGGCGCGGTCGCTCGGCTCGAGCGAGATCAGCGGGGGCGTTGGCTGCTGAGGTTTCTCGCTGTGGAACGACGACATCGGCTGGCCGCTCACGCGGTACACCTCGAGCGCGCGCTGGATGCGCTGGTGGTCGGCAGGCTTCAGGCGTGCAGCGGTGATCGGGTCGACACGTTTCAGCTCGCGGTAGAGCGCGGGCAGGCCCTCGCGTTCGAGCTGCGTGCTCAAGGCCGCACGCACGGCGCGGTCAGCGGCGGGCATCGCATCGAGCCCTTCGAACAGCGCCTTGAAGTACAGCATGGTGCCGCCCACCAGCAGCGGCACATGGTCACGCGCGTTGATCTCGCCGATGAGGGCGGTGGCATCGGTCACGAAGCGTGCGGCCGAGTAGGCCTCGCTCGGCTCGATGATGTCGATCAGGTGGTGCGGCACCTTCGCGCGCTCTTCGGCGCTGGGTTTGGCGGTGCCGATGTCCATGCCGCGGTATACCAGGGCCGAGTCGACGCTGATGATCTCGACGGTCCTGGTGGCCGCCAGCGCTTCGGCGATGGCGAGCGCGGCCGCCGTTTTGCCCGAGGCCGTGGGGCCGGCGAGGCAGAGGTAGTTGAAGGCAGTGGCGGTCATGCAGGTTGAGGAGTGGAGGTGCCGTGTGGGTCGCCGTGGCGCTGAACCAGCGTCCAGGCCACCAGCGCGAGGCCGACGCTGAAAGCGCCCACGCCCAATGTCAGCGGGTAGACGGTGCCGTTGAAGCTGTGGCCCAGCCACAGCCCCACGGCGAAGGCCGAGAGTGTCATGCCAAAACCCGAGAGCGACGCGGCCGTGCCCGCTTTTTCAGGGAACGGGCCGACCGCCCCCGCCTGACCGCAGGGCTGGTGAATGCCGTGGCCCATGGAAAACAACCACTGCGGCACGGCGATGGCCCAGGCGTTGTGCACGCCCAGCAGGCTGAGCAGCGCCATGCTCAGGCCACCCGCCAGCGTGAGCGCGCCGCCCACCGCCACCGCGCCCCGCAGGCCACGCTCAAGCAGCAGCCGGCGGCACAGGAAGGTGCCCGTCACATAAGCCATCGAGCTGGACAACAAGACGGCGCCGTTGGTCACGCGCGAGGTGCCCAGCACGTCGATTAAAAAAAACGACGAGCCGGCCAGCGTGACGAACAAGC
>JACMKJ010000589.1 GCA_014380155.1 Rhizobacter sp.
GCTCACCACACCTTCGCGCGAGAAGTTGAGCAGCACGGTGCCGGCGCGCATGAGGGTGAGGTTGTCGGTATTGACCAGGTCGCGCGTGGCGTCGACCAGCGGCACGTGCAGGGTGATGAAGTGCGCGTTCTTCATCACCTCGGCCACGCTGGCGGCCTTCTTCACCTGCGCGGGCAGGCTCCAGGCGGCGTCGACAGTGATCTCGGGGTCGTAGCCCAACACGTTCATGCCGAGCTTGATGGCGGCGTCGGCCACCAGGCAGCCGATCTTGCCCAGGCCCACGATGCCCAGCGTGCGGCCCGCAAGCTCGAAGCCGGCGAAGTTTTTCTTGCCGTCTTCGACGAGCTTTTCCATCTCGGGGTTCTTGGCATCGAGCGCCGACACGAAGCGCAGAGCCGGCGCCACGTTGCGCGCAGCGATCAGCATGCCGGCCAACACCAGCTCTTTCACCGCGTTGGCGTTGGCACCCGGCGCATTGAACACCGGCACACCACGCGCGCTCATGGCCTTGACGGGAATGTTGTTGGTGCCGGCGCCGGCGCGCGCGATGGCTTTCACACTGGCCGGGATGTCGAGCGTGTGCATGTCGGCCGAGCGCAACAGCACGGCGTCGGGGTGGGCCACGTCTTTGCTCGCCTTGTAGCGCTCGGCAGGCAGGCGCTTCAGGCCGTTGGCAGAGATCTGGTTGAGAACCAGGATGTTGAACATGGCAGGCTCCTGCGCTGTAGTGGGCGCAGCGTGCCACGCAGCGCCACCTGCGCCATCCCGGGAAACCAGTAGCTGCTTCTTGTGCGTTTTTCTTACGCGTGCTGGGAGGCAAACTCTTTCATGTACTCGACCAGCGCCTTCACACCCTCGACCGGCATCGCGTTGTAGATGGAGGCGCGCATGCCACCCACCGAGCGGTGGCCCTTGAGCTGCATCAGTTTGAGCGCCTGTGCGCCTTTCAGGAAGGCTTCGTCGAGCGACTCGTTCTTCAGCTTGAAAGGCACGTTCATCAGCGAGCGGTCTTCCTTGGCCACCGGGTTGCTGTAGAACGAGCCGCTGTCAAGGTAGCCGTACAGCAGCGCGGCCTTGGTGCGGTTGTGAACTTCCATCGCCTTCAGGCCACCTTGTGCCTTGAGCCACTGGAACACCAGGCCGGCGATGTAGACCGCGTACGTGGGCGGCGTGTTGTACATCGAGTCGTTGTCGGCCTGCTGGTGGTAGTCGAACACCGCTGGCGTGATGGGCATGGCGTTGCCCAGCAGGTCTTCGCGCACGATCACGATGGTGAGCCCGGCCGGGCCGATGTTCTTCTGCGCGCCGGCGTAGATCAGGCCGTATTGGCTCACGTCGATCGGGCGCGACAGGATGTGCGAGGACATGTCGGCCACCAGCGGCACCTTGCCGGTGTCGGGCACCCAGTGGTACTCGACGCCGCCGATGGTTTCGTTGGTGCAGATGTGCACGTAGGCGGCGTCGGGGTCGAGCTTCCAGGTGCTCTGCTTGGGCACGCAGGTGAAGTTGCTCGCTTCGGCGGTGGCGGCCACGTTGACCTTGCAGAAGTGCTGCGCTTCCTTGATCGACTTCTTCATCCACTCGCCGGTGTTGACGAAGTCGGCGCTTGTCTTGCCGCGCAGCAGGTTCATCGGGACGATGGCGTTTTGCGCCAGGCCACCCCCTTGCAGGAACAGCACCTTGTAGTTGGCCGGAATGGCCAGCAGCTCGCGAAAGTCGGCCTCGGCCTGCGCGTGGATGGCCATGTACTCCTTGCCGCGGTGGCTCATCTCCATGACCGACATGCCGGAGCCCTTCCAGTCGAGCATTTCATCGGCTGCCTGTCGCAGAACCGATTCGGGCAGGGCGGCGGGGCCGGCGCTGAAGTTGAAAACGCGAGTCATGGAGGGTCTCCGCTAGAGGAACAGATAGTGTCTGCAAGCTTAGCCGATGGCCGCAGGCTGGTAGATTGCCTCACATGAGCAACCTCACCTTCTACTGGCACGACTACGAAACCTTCGGCCGAGTGCCGCGCCGCGACCGGCCGTCGCAGTTTGCCGGCGTGCGCACCGACGCCGATCTCAACGAAGTGGGCCCGCCGGTGATGATGTATTGCCAGCCTGCACCCGACTACCTGCCCGAGCCCGAGGCCTGCCTGCTCACCGGCATCTTGCCGCAGACTTGCCTGGCGCAAGGCCTGCCCGAGCATGCGTTCGCCGATGTCATCGAAAAAGAGCTGGCCCTGCCCGGCACCGTGGGCGTGGGCTACAACTCGATCCGCTTCGACGACGAGGTGACGCGCCACCTCTTCTGGCGCAACCTGATCGACCCTTACGCACGCGAGTGGCAAAACCAGTGCGGCCGTTGGGATTTGCTCGACGTGGTGCGTGTCACCTGGGCGCTGCGGCCCGACGGCATCGAGTGGCCTTTGCATGAAGACGGCCGGCCCTCGTTCAAGCTGGAACACCTCACCAAAGCCAATGGTTTGATGCATGAAGCCGCGCACGATGCCTTGTCTGACGTGCGCGCCACCATCGCGATGGCGCGCCTCATCAAGCAACGCCAACCCAAGCTGTGGGAGTTCTGCCTGCGCCTGCGCAAGAAAGACGAGGTGGTGCGCGAAATGGGTGTGGGCCGGCCGTTCCTGCATGTGTCGGGCATGTACGGCGTGGAGCGTGGTTGCACGGCGCTGGTGTGGCCCTTGGCACCGCACCCGACCAACAAGAACGAAGTCATCGTGTGGGACCTGGCGGCCGACCCTTCGGAGCTTTTCATGCTCGACGTCGACACCATGCGCCAGCGCATGTTCAGTAAGAGCGACGAGTTGCCCGAAGGCGTGACACGCCTGCCGATCAAGACCATCCACATCAACAAGTCCCCGATCGTCGTGGGCAACTACAAGCCCTTTGCCGACACGATGGCGAACAAATGGGGCCTCGACATCGAGCTGGCGCTGCGCCACGCCGAGCAACTGGGGCAAAAGGGCCAGTTGCTGGCGGGCATGTGGCCGGCAGTATTCGAGCGGCCGGCGGCCGACACGGTGCCCGATGTCGACGAAGACCTCTACGGCGGCTTCATCGGAAACGAAGACCGGCGCAGCCTGCAGCGCTTGCGCGGCCTGAAGCCCGAACAGCTTGCCGACAAGCGCCCGGCGTTTGCCGACAAGCGGCTTGACGAGATTTTCTTCCGCTACCGCGCACGCAACTTCTCCCAGACCTTGAGCGACGTCGAACAAGCGCAGTGGGTCGAGCATTGCGCCCACCGGCTGCATGACGGCGCGGGCGGTGCGCTCACCCTCGAAGGGTTCTTCGAACGCATCGACGTGCTGGAGCAAGAGGCCGACGAGCGAGGCCAGGAAATCCTGGGGGCACTTGTCGACTACGCCACCGAGATCGCACCCGACAGAGACTGAGGCTATCCTCCGGGCTTGGGTGGCAATGCGGCACAGATCGCTTTCGCCACCGTTGCCCATCTGAGGAGGAAGACTTGATGAATTCGATGCTGTGGGTGCGTGCGGCGCTGGCCGCTACCGTGGGTCTGATGCTCGCTGGCTGCGGGGCCTTTTCCGACACCGTGCGCGTCAACGACCACAATTCGCCGGTTGCATCGGTGCGCGTCACGGTGCGCCCCGAGACCTGGGCGCGCAACGCCGAGAGCCTGCGCGGCATCCAGGTCGGCTACGAACGTTACCGCGCCCAGGGCACACAGGAACTGCTGGCCGGGCAGGAGATTCGTCTCAACCTGGCCGACACCCCCTTGCCTGGCCCCGACAGATTGCGCAACGACGTGACGGTGGCGCATGCGTATCTGGGCTACAGCCACACCTTCCTTTTCGGGAGACACCTGGAGATGGAGCCGGTGTTCGGTCTCGCCCATCTGCGTTTCGACACCCAAGTGCAGCCGACGGTGTCACTCTTGCAACCCTCGATGCATTACAGCAAGGCGGTGGCTTTTGGCGGCTTCACACCCAGGTGGCGCTTCAATGACCTGATGGCGCTGGAGCTGCGTTTGACGTGGAGCGGCAGGTCGCTCGACATCGCCACCCGCAACGCCGATCTGGGCTTGGTGCTGCGGCCGGAGAAGCGAGTGGGTCTGCGATTGGGCTACTCGTGGCGCGGAGGCGGTTGGAGCGCCGACTACGTCTCGTCAGAGGTCAGCGTGAGCGCGCGTGGGCCTTCGGCATCGCTGCTGTTCGATTTCTAGCGCATGAGTGACCTCATCGCCGGGCAAGCTGGCGAGCGTGCTCCGCTCATCTAACCCGCTATCTGTGTGCAAATGTTTCGTTTGTGGCCTGCCTAGAATGCCTCGGCGCTCTGGGAGCCAACAGGGTGTTTGTGACTCGGCTCATCGCCCCGCCAAGGAGGGCTCCTGTCGTGGTGGACAAGGTGTCTGGCGGACAACACATCAACGGAGAACAACATGCCTGACCTGTTCGTAGTAGGAACTTCCCAAGACGACCTTCTTTTCGGCGAAGAAGGCAACGACACGCTGATCGGCCTGGAAGGAAACGACACGCTCGAAGGTCGCGCCGGCAACGACATGCTCGACGGCGGTCCCGGCGCCGACACCTACGTCTTTGTGCGGGGCGGAGGGCAAGACACCGTCTTCAGCTTCCCCGATGGACAACAAGATCGTCTGCGTCTGGGCAGCGGCATCGGCATGACCGACGTCGACCTGCAGGTGCAGGGCGGTGACCTGATCCTGACGCTGCAAGGCAGCAACGACTCGGTGCGCATCGCCAACTACCTCAACCTCGCTCCGCAAGACCGGCTGAACATCGAGTTCGCCGACGGCGCGCTGTGGGACGGCCTGGCCATCGACCGCAAGCTCTACCCGAGCGACGACTACCTCGTCGGCCAGCTTGGCCAGAGTGAGACGCTGGACGGCGGCTTGGGCAACGACATGGTGTTCGGTGGTGACGGCGACGACATCCTCTACGGCGATGCCGGCGACGACCTGCTCGACGGCGGCACGGGCAGCGACACCTACGTGTATGGCCGAGGTGATGGCCAGGACACGATCTTCAGTTGGTATGACGGCCAGCAAGATCGGCTGCGCCTGGGCGGCGGCATCGGCTTGGCCGATGTGAACGTGACTGCCGAAGGCAGCGACCTCATCCTCAGCCTGATCGGCGGCAACGACTGGGTGCGCCTTTCCTACTACTTCAGCGTTCCGCCAGAGTACCGGCCGACGATCGAGTTTGCCGATGGCGCGGTGTGGGACGGCTTCGCCATCGATCGCAAGCTCATCCCGAGCGATGACTACCTGGCAAGCGAACCCGGCCAGAACGTGACGCTCGATGGGGGGCTGGGCAACGACCTGTTGTTCGGCAGTGATGGCGACGACATCCTCTACGGCGATGGCGGCGACGACCTGCTCAACGGCGGCACGGGCAGCGACACCTACGTGTTTGGCCGAGGCGATGGCCAAGACACCATCTTCAGTTGGTATGACGGCCAGCAAGATCGGCTGCGCCTGGGTGCGAGCATCGGTTTGACCGATGTGAACGTGAGCGCCGAAGGCAACGACCTGGTCCTCAGCCTGAGCGGCAGCAGCGACTCGGTGCGCCTGTCTTACTACTTCAGCGTTCCGCCGGAATACCGCCCGAACATCGAGTTTGCCGATGGCGCGTTGTGGGACGGCTTGGCGATCGAGCGCAAGCTCTCGCCAGTGAACGACTTTCTTGTCGGCACCGACATGGCCGACACGCTCGACGGCGGTTTGGGTGACGACACGTTGCTCGGCTTGGAGGGCAACGACCTGCTCATCGGTGACGCTGGCAACGACCTGCTCGACGGTGGCCTGGGTGAAGACAGGCTCCATGGTGGGGGTGGTGACGACACCTACGTGGTGAACGACCAGGGCGACGTGGTGACCGAGCTGCCGGGTGGTGGCGTCGACGCCGTGCATTCGCTGGTCGACTACAGCCTGGGTGCCGAGATTGAAACGCTCATGCTCAGCGGCACGACGGCCTTGAACGGCACGGGGAATGGGTTGAACAACCTGCTGGTCGGCAATATCGGCGCCAACACGCTTGACGGTGGGGCAGGGGCCGACCAGATGCTGGGCGGCGCGGGTGATGACATCTACATCGTCGACACGGCCTCGGACATGGTGGTCGAGAGCCACAACGCGGGGACCGACCTGGTACGCAGCCAGGTGAGCCTGGTGCTGGGCAGCCACGTCGAGAACCTGAGCTTGCTGGGTGCTTCGGGCTTGAACGGCACCGGCAACGAGCTCGGCAACACCCTCATCGGCAACTCGGGCAACAACCGGCTCACCGGCCTGGCCGGCAACGATTGGCTGGATGGTGGGCTGGGCAACGACACGCTCGTCGGTGGCACAGGCGCAGACAACTACCTGTTCGCGCGTGGCTATGGCATCGACACGGTGCAAGAAAATGACAACGTATCGCGGGTGAGAGACAGCGTGCGCTTTGCGCCCGGCATTGCGCAGTCCGACATGCGCTACCGGCGTGTTGGAAGCAACCTGGAGGCGTCGGTCGTCGGCACCAGCGACAAGCTGGTCTTTCAGAACTGGTACCAGGGCTCACGCTACCGTGTTGAAGACTTCCGATTCAGTGACGGCTCGGTGGTGACCGCTTCGCAGGTGCAATCGCTGGTGGGCGCGATGGCCACGTTCACAGCCCCATCGGGTTCGAGCGTCTTCAGCCCGCTGCCCCCACGTGTCGGCCTGCAAGACATTGCAGTCGGCACGATGGCTTGATGCCCTGACCTGGGCGAGGGCGAAAAAAAAGCCCCTCGGTCTGCACCGAGGGGCTTTTGTTTTTCAGCGAGACACGACTCAGGCAGTGACCTTCTCGGCTGCGTTGGTGAAGTCCTGGATCTTGTCGAAGTTCAGGTACTGGTACACCGTGTCGCTTGCGGCGGTGAGCACGCCCATGTCGGCCAGGTACTCCTCGCGGTTCGGGATGCGCCCGAGCTTGGAGCAGATGGCCGCCAGCTCGGCCGAGCCGAGGTAGACGTTGCTGTTCTTGCCCAGCCGGTTGGGGAAGTTGCGGGTGCTGGTCGAGAACACGGTCGCACCTTCCTTCACCTGCGCCTGGTTGCCCATGCACAGGCTGCAACCCGGCATCTCCATGCGAGCGCCGGCATTGCCGAGCACGCCATAGTGGCCTTCGTCGCTCAGCTTCTTGGCGTCCATCTTGGTGGGCGGTGCCACCCACAGCTTGAC
>JACMKJ010000590.1 GCA_014380155.1 Rhizobacter sp.
GCGCGAGCGCCTGGCCCAGAAACTCGGCGCCAACAAGACCGTCGAGAGCAACGACCCTGCCGTGCTGCGCGTGGTGGCTCGCCCCACGGCAGCCACCGGCGCGGTGCAGGTGGGGGGTGCGACGGCGGTGTCGCCAGGGGTGCATCCCGAGCCAGGTATCCACTGGAGCGAACCGCGCCGCGCCGCAACACCAGCGGCCAAACCGCCGGCTGCGCCCAAGCGGCCCGCGCATGGCGGGCACTGGGCCTACCAGGGTGAAGGTGGGCCCGAGCACTGGGGCCAGATGAAGCCCGAGTTTTCGACCTGCTCGAGCGGCAAGCGGCAAAGCCCGATCGACATCCGCGATGGCATCTCGGTGCAGCTCGACCCGGTGCAGTTCGACTACAAGCCGAGCAACTTCCGCGTCATCGACAACGGCCACACGGTGCAGGTGAACCTGGCGCCGGGCAACAGCATCGAGGTGATGGGCCGGCGTTTCGAGCTGGTGCAGTTTCACTTCCATCGCCCGTCGGAGGAGCGCATCAACGGCCGCCAGTTCGACATGGTCGCCCACCTGGTGCACAAAGACCTCGAAGGCAAGCTGGCCGTGGTGGCCGTGTTGCTCGACCGTGGCAGCGTGCAGCCCATCGTGCAGACGGTGTGGAACAACCTGCCGCTGGAAAAAGGCGAGGAGCAACCCGCCAAGGCCATGATCGACCTCAACGGCCTGCTGCCCGCCGAGCGTGGCTACTTCACCTACATGGGCTCGCTCACCACGCCGCCCTGCAGCGAAGGCGTGCTGTGGATGGTGATGCAGACGCCGGTGTCGATCTCTTCCGAGCAGATCGGCATCTTCTCGCGGCTGTACCCGATGAATGCGCGGCCGATCCAGTCGGCCAGCGGTCGCTTGATCAAGGGGTCGAACTGAGGTTCGAGCGGGCTCGATGTCGCTTCTTTCGAACCGTACTGCGCGGCCCACGCTCGCGACCTGGTTGTTCCTGGGCGCCATGGGTGCCACCGTTGCCGCCGTGCTCACCTGCACCCTGGTGATCGACAGCTTCGTGCGCGTCGAAGCCCGCCAGCAGGCCACACGCTATCTGCAGACCAACGCCGATGCCCTGCGTGACGCGCTCGACCGCGGCATGGCGCAGCACTATGAAGAAGTGAGCGTGATCGCTCAGCTCGACCAGGTGGCACGCAGCGGCGACATGCCGGCCGTGCGCCGCACACTGGAGCAGGTGCGCGCGAGCTTCCCGCAGTTCACTTGGATCGGCCTCACCGACGCGCAAGGCGTGGTCGTGGCTTCGGTGGATGGCCTGCTGCAGGGCGCCAATGTCGCGGCGCGGCCGTGGTTCACCGGCGCACAGCGCGCTGGTTTCGTGGGCGACGTGCACAGCGCGGTGTTGCTGGAGAAGCTGTTGCCCAGACAGTCGGAGCCCTGGCGCTTTGTCGACATCGCCACCCCGGTGCACAACAACCAAGGTGAGCCGAGTGGCGTGCTCGGTGTTCACCTGAGCTGGACCTGGGCGGCGAAGATCAAGCTGGAGCTGGTCGACCAGGTGATCGAACAACACCACGCCGAAGCCTTGGTTCTGGGCACGGATGGCACCGTGTTGCTCGGCTCGCCTGCGCTGCAAGGCAAGAAGCTGCCGACACAAGGCGGCTTGCTCGTCGTGGAGTCGAAGACCCGTGGCTCGGGCCGCTACCCCGGCCTGGGCTGGAACGTGGTGCTGCGCCAGCCGGAGGCCGTCGCGATGGCGCAATTCCGCACATTGCAGCAGCGCACCCTGCTGGCCGCCGGAGTGTTGTGCCTTTTGCTGGCGCCGCTGTTGTGGCTGCTGGCCCGCCGGCTGGCGGCGCCGATGCGGGAATTGACGGCGCGGCTCGACACCGGCAGCACCACCCCGTCAGAACACAGCCCGCTGTACCGCGAGGCCGAGTTGCTGGGCGAGGCCTTGACACGCTACGCGCAGCGCCAGGCCGAAGACGCGGCGCGCCTGCGCGAGCTCAATGCCACGCTCGAAGCACGCGTGACGCAGCGCACCGCAGCGCTCGCCGGCAGCGAGCAACGCCTGCGCACCATCACCAACAACCTGCCGGTGCTGATCGCGTACATCGACAACAACCAGCGCTATGGGTTCTGCAACGGCACCTACGAGGCATGGTTCGGCCTCGATCCCGCCGGCATCGTGGGCCGCACCGTCGAAGAGACGCTGGGTGCCGAGGTCTACGCGCCGCGCAAGCCGCTGCTGGAGCGTGCGCTGGCCGGCGAGCGCATGGAGTTCGAGATGATCAGCGCGCCCCTGGGCGTGAAGCGCCACACCCACACCACCTACCTGCCCGACGTGGCGGACGATGGCACCGTGCATGGCATCTATGCGCTGGTGATCGACGTCACCGCGATGAAAGCCGCCGAAGAGCAGCTCATGCTCATGGCGCGCACCGACACGCTCACCGGCTTGCCCAACCGCCTGTGCTTCAACGAGCGGCTCAACGACGCCCTGGCGCGCAGCCGCCGCAGCGGCAAGCCACTCGCCTTGCTGTTTCTCGACGTCGACAAGTTCAAGCTCATCAACGACACCCTGGGCCATGGCGCGGGCGACGAGGTGCTTCGGCTGTTCGGCCAACGCCTGCTGAGCTGCGTGCGCGAAACCGACACCGTGGCCCGCCTGGCCGGTGACGAGTTCGTGGTGATCCTGGAGGAGCTGCACACCCCGGCCGAACCGCAGTTCATCGCACGCAAGATCATTGCCGCCATCAACCGCAGCTTCGAGCTGCAAGAGGGGCTGTGGGACGCGAGCACCAGCATTGGCATCGCGTTCCATGCCGAAGGCAATGCCCAGCCGGCGGCCTTGCTCGCCGCGGCCGACCGGGCGCTTTACGAAGCCAAGGCCGGCGGGCGCAACACCTTCCGCCTGGCGGCCATGTGAAACGCGGCGACGCACCGGCGTCGTGCGGCCCGCCCCACGAAAGCGCCTAAACGGTGCGTCGCCGAGTGCTTGAGCCAGCCGAAGACGTGGCAGGTTTCGATGCACTCGGCCAGGTGGCATTGCGGCACGCCGGTGCCGGTGTCTGTCGTGAGCATGGCCACATTGTTGCAAGCGCCGGCTCGCCCTGAGAGGCCGGCAGGCACGCTCACGACGACGGCGTCTCGTTGAGCATCAACCAGTAGCGCCGCGCGGCGTAGGCGCCTTCGCAGAACAAAAACTCAAGCGCCTCGGCGCCGTCGCGCACCACGTGGATGCGGTTGACGATGTTGGCCTTGCGCAGGCCGCGCAGCGTCATCTCCACGTCGAGCCGGTTGTCTTCGACGATCAGGATCTCGAACGCTTCGACGCTGCTCATTCGGGCCCCCTTTCGTCTTCACCGAGCGTGAAATAGAAGGTAGCTCCGCGGCCCACTTCGCCCTCGGCGCGCACCTCGCCGCCGTGGCGCTGCACGATGCGCTGCACGATGGCCAGGCCCACGCCCGTGCCCTCGAATTCATCGCTGCGGTGCAGGCGCTCGAACACGCCAAACAGCTTGTGCACGTATTGCATGTCGAAGCCGGCGCCGTTGTCGCGCACGAAGAATTCGGTCGCGCCGTCGGCTCTGCTTTGGCTGCCCACTTCGATGACGGCCTTGGGGCTTTGGCTGGTGTACTTGATGGCGTTGCCGATCAGGTTGATCCAGACCTGGCGCAGCAGCGAGAGATCGCCATCGCAGTCGGCCAGCTCGCCCAGGCGCCATTCGATCTGGCGGCCCTCGCGCTGCGCGGCCAGGGTGTCGAATGCGCTGCCCACCAGCTGCAGGCTGTTGATGCGGCGGCGGGTGAGTGCCTGGCGGCCCAGGCGCGAGAAGGCCAGCAGGTCGTCGATCAGGTGCCCCATCTTTTGCGCCGTGCTCCGGATGATGCCCAGGTAGCGCTTCCCCTCGTCTGGCAGCAGCTTGCCGTGCTCTTCGAGCAGCACCTGCGAAAAGCCGTCGAGCGCGCGCAGTGGTGCTCGCAGGTCGTGCGACACCGAGTAGCTGAAGGCCTCGATCTCTTTCACCGCCGCCTGCAGCTCGGCCGTGCGCTCGATCACGCGCCGTTCCAGCTCGCTGTTCAGGCGCACGATCTCTTCTTGGGTGTGGTGCCGTTCGGTGATGTCGGTGATCGTGCCGTGCCACAAAAAGCTGCCGTTGCTCTGGGCCATGGGCGTGGCGTGGCCCTCCAGCCAGCGAACGGCTCCGTCGTCGAGCCTCACCCGAAACTCGGTCCGCCAAGTGCTCAGGTGGCGCGAGGATTCATCCAGCCTTTCGTTGATCTGGGAGATGTCGTCGGGGTGGATGCGCTCCCAGGCCGGGGCGCCGTCTTTGTCGAGCGGCATGCCCGGCAGGCCGAAAAGCTCTGCCATGCGCGGCCCGCCATACGGCACGCTGAGCTGGCCGTGACGGTTGCGTCTGAAGGAGCACAGCACGCCGGGTGCCACCGCGGCAATGGCCGCCAGGCGCTGCTGGGCGACGAGCAGGCTGGCGTCGGCCCGCTTGCGCTCGGTGATGTCTTCGCTGATGCCGGTGCAGCGCCCCACGTGGGGGTTCGACGCGAGCGGGGGGTGGCCCAGGCTGTGCAACCAGCGCTGGCTGCCGTCCGCGCGAACCAGCCGGTATTCAACGTCGAAGCAGGGCGTGAGCGGCGACGCGACCCAGCACGCGAAGGCCGTGGTGACCTTGTCGCGGTCGTCCGGGTGCACCCGGGTCAGCCAGATACGCGAGTCGGCATACAGCGCCTCGGCCGAGATGCCCCAGAGCGACTCGAAGGCGGGGCTCACGTAGTGCACCTGCTCGCGCGGCTGGGTGTCGATCACCCACAACACATGCCGCTCGGCGGCCACGAACTGGGTGAACAGATCCGCCATTTCCTGCATGGACAAGGGCGTGGCCTGCACAGGGGCGGTGCCCAGGCTTGGCCTCGCGGGGGGTGGCAGGCTCTGCTTCATTGGCTTGTGGCGCAGTTCCGGGCCGGCTTGTGGCCAGCGCAACCAAATGGCAAAGCGATTTTGCGCCGCCCTGCGCGACGACCACCCCCGGGGAGACGAGCAACCCATCCCGGGGGCCTGCAGCGCAGCAAATTCTTGCCCCGACCTGGTGCCCGCCCGATGGGGTCCCCGCACAGTCAGTTGGCACAAGCATTGCATGTATACAAGAAGGTGTTCAAACCAGCCTCGCGTCGGTGCGTTTCTTCGGGCACGACTCCTGCGGAGGCCTCTTCAACAACGGCAGGCCAGGCACAGGAGCGCAGCGATGACACGGTCAGACTTCAATCGGCGGGATGTTCTCAAGGGTGTGGGCGCGGTGGGCGCCACCGCGGCACTTGGGGGCTTGAGCGGCCTCGCGCAGGCGCAGGCGCCCATCACCGTGGGCTTCATCTACGTGGGCCCGCGCGACGACTACGGCTACAACCAGGCGCAGGCCGAGTCGGTGGCCCAGGTCAAGAAGCTGCCTGGCATCAAGGCGATCGAAGAAGAGAACGTGCCCGAGACCACCGGCGTGCAGAAAACCATGCAGGGCATGATTGCGCAAGACGGTGCCACGCTCTTGTTCCCCACCTCGTTCGGCTACTTCGACCCGCACATGCTGGCCGTGGCGGGCAAGAACCCCAACGTGCGCTTCGCCCACTGCGGCGGCATGTGGACCGAAGGCAAGCACCCCAA
>JACMKJ010000591.1 GCA_014380155.1 Rhizobacter sp.
ACCAACCCCGATTGCCTGCGTTGCCACAGCACGGTGGAAGCGGCGCCCAAGCCTTTGGTGGAAAAGTACGGCCCGGCCAACGGCTTCGGTTGGAACCTGAACGAGGTGCTGGGCGCGCAGGTGGTGTCAGTGCCGATGTCAGTGCCACTCGCTCGTGCCGACCGTGCTTTCGGCGTGGTGATGGGCTTGCTGGCGGGGGTGTTCCTGCTGATCGGCCTGTCGCTCAACCTGATGCTCTGGAAGCTCGTCATTCAGCCCGTGAGCAAGCTGTCGCAACTGTCTGACCGCGTGAGCCTGGGCGAGCTCGATGCGCCCGATTTCGCCGTCAACTCGAACGACGAGATCGGCACTTTGGCGCAATCGTTCACGCGCATGCGCAAGAGCATGGTCCACGCCATGAAGATGCTGGACAACTGAGCCTGAGAATCTTTGGATGTCCCACCCGGAGCGCTTAGGCAAATACCCGATCACCGGCGTGCTCGGCAAGGGCGCCATGGGCGTGGTCTACAAGGGCTTCGACCCGGTCATCAACAGGCCGGTGGCCATCAAGACCATCCACAAGGCGCTGATCGGGCAAGACCTGTCGGGTTCGTCGACCACTGCGCGCTTCAAGAACGAAGCGCGCGCCGTGGGCCGCATGGCCCACCCGAACATCGTGGCCATCTACGAGTACGGCGAAGACGACAACACCGCCTACATCGCGATGGAGTACGTGGAGGGCCGCACGCTCTCGCAGATCCTGGGCGGCACGCCGCGCCCGCCCGAGTGCGACATCCTGATGCTGATGGACCAGTTGCTGGCCGCGCTCGATTGCGCCCACAAGAACGGCGTGTGGCACCGCGACATCAAGCCCGCCAACCTGATCGTCACCAACGCCGGCCAGCTGAAGGTGACCGACTTCGGCATCGCGCGCATCGAGTCGGTGGTGCTGACGCAGATCACCTCGACCATCGGCACGCCCGGCTACATGGCGCCCGAGCAGTACATCGGCGAAGGGGTCGATCACCGCATCGACATCTTTGCCGCCGGCGCGCTGCTCTACGGCATGCTGGTCGGTCACCCGCCCTTCCAGGGCTCGGCCGAAACCGTCATGTACAAGGTGGTCAACGACCACCCGGTGTTGCCGAGCAAGGTGCCCGAGGCCGGGCGGCCCGAGTTCTATGACGCCATCGTGGCGAAGGCCCTGGCCAAGAAACCGGAGCAGCGTTACGCGAGCGTGGCCGAGTTCCGCGCGGCGCTGGCCAAGCGCGACCTGTCGGCCGAGCCCGACACCGGCGAGACCACCATCATCATCGGCAACCACCACAGCGCGCCTGTCGCCGGCATCGGCGTGCTGGAGCCACCGAGCGGCGTGCCGCGCTCAGCCAGCACCACGCTGCCAGGCTGGGACCCGGTCACGCTGCACCAGGTGGAGCTGGCGCTGGCCTCTTTCGTCGGGCCGATGGCCAAGGTGATGGTGCGCCAGGCGGCCAAGACCCACATCGACATCGCCGGGCTGAAGGCCAGCCTGTGCGAGCACCTGCCCTCGGATCAGGAGCGCCAGCGTTTCCTGGCCAAGTTCGGCGCTGCCACGGCAGGCACGCACATCAGCGGGGGCTCCAAGGTCACGGGGGCTGTGGCGCACACCCAGCCACTGAGCCATGCCGGCTCGGCGGTGAGCGCGCCAGTCTCGCCCGAGGTACTGGCCGCAGCCACCCGCGTGCTCAGCAGCCACATCGGGCCGATCGCCAGCATCGTCGTCAAGAAGGCGGCGGCCAAGGCACGCTCGCAGGAGCAGCTGTACGTGATGCTCGGTGAGCAGGTGGGTGAAGGCGCGGAGCGCGACAAGCTGTTGACGGCGCTGCGGCGCAAGGCCTGAGGGCCTGGCCGAAGCGCTCAGCGAGGCGCGTAGTTCTCCGGAAACAAGCGCCGCTCCACCGACTCGATCAAGATGTGGATCACCTTGATGTGCAGTTCCTGCACGCGGTCGGCAAACTGACCTCCGGGCGTGCAGATGTCGATGTCGGCCAGCGTGCTCAGCGTGGCGCCGGGGCGGCCGCAGAGGCCGATCACCGTCATGCCCATCTCCTGGGCCACACGCACTGCCGCCAGCACGTTGCCACTGGTGCCACTGGTGCTGATGGCCACCAGCACGTCGCCCTGGCGTGCATGCGCTTCGAGGTAGCGCGAGAACACATGCTCATAGCCGTAGTCATTGGCCACGCAGCTCATGTAGCCCGCATCGCTGATGGCGACCGCGGCCAGCGCCTTGCGGTTGCCGCGGTAACGCCCGGACAACTCTTCGGCAAAGTGCATCGCGTCGCACATCGAGCCGCCGTTGCCGCAGCTGAACACACGGCCGCCACGCTCGAACAAATCGGCCAGGCAATGGCCGGCCTGGTCGATCGCGTTCAAGGTGGTGGCGTTGGCCAGCAAGGCGTCGAGTGCCGAGCGGGCCTCGAGCAGGGTCTGTTGAATGTGCGGGCTCATGGGACTTCCTCTAATCGATCTTGAACGCGGCATGCAGCGCGCTGCGCCACGCCACGGGCCAGCGTATCACCGTGGCGACACGCCGATCAACCAGGCATGTGCCTGCCACACGAAGAGGCCATACAGGGCCAGGCCCCCGACCACGGCAATGGCGTCGTTCATGGCCGAAGGCGGTGCGCCCGGCACAGGGCGCGCCACGCGGCGCTTGAGCGAGATGCGGTCTGCCACCGCCCAGGCGAGGAAGCCGCCGAACAGCAGCACGTCGGCCAGCGTGCCATTGACCAGCAGGTGCGACAGCGCCCACAGCTTGGTGGCCACCAGCATCGGATGCTTGGTCACCGACTTGATGCGCCCCGGCAGGTAGGCCGCCAGCAACAAGGGAAACACCGGCAGCATCAACAGCATCACCAGATGGCGCATGCCCGCAGGCGGTGTGTACAGCACCAGCGGCGACTGCCGCGCCAGGCCGTAGCCATAGACCAGCAGCACAAAGCCGGCCAGCGACACCAGGGCGTAAATGCCCTTCCAGGCTTTTTCGTTGCGCGCGGCCTGCGCATCACGCCACTGGGGCGCCACGATGGCCACGGTGTGCATGCCGAGGAACAGCACAAGGCCTAAAACAAGCAGGGTCATGGAGAGCTCCAACGGCAGCGATGAAGGGGCGCAGTCTACTGGCTGTGGGTCACGCTCCTGGGCCGGGTGCGCGCAGCACCGGGCCACCACGGCAGCGCGGCCACCATCTCGAGCGCCACACCGGGCGCCGCCGCTGGCGTGTACCCCGGCAGAACCGCCAGCCGCGCACGCCATTCGGGGCCGGCCAGCACGGCACACAGGCGTTGCACCGCCGGGTGCTGCAGGCTGGGTTTGAGGCAGACCAGAAAGTATTCTTCTTCGACCAGCGGCACGAAGTGCAGGCCGAATTCGGCCGCCGCCGCTTCGATGCCCAGGCCCACATCGGCCAGGCCGCTGGCAATGCTCGCGGCCACGGCCACATGGGTTTCTTCGATGTGCTCGGCATCACCCGGGAGGGTTTGCTCAGCCATGCCCGCTTCGAGCATCAGGTGGTCGACGAGCAGGCGCGTGCCCGAGCCCAGCTGGCGGTTGGCAAACCGCAGCGGCACGCGCATCAGGTCGCTGAACCCACGCACCTGGCCCGCGTGTTCACGCCGCAGCATCAGGCCCTGGCGCCGCCGCACGCAGCCGATCAGCATGTGCAGCTCCGGCTTGAGCAGCGGCTTGAGTGCCTTCACGAAGGTGGGCGCCGCGCCTTGCAAGGCCGGCACCGGAAAGCCTGCCACCACACACTGCCCTTCGTTGAGTGCACGCAGGCTGTCGAGGCTGCCCTGGAAGTGGATGTCGAGGTGAAGCGCGGCGCTGCTGTCGGCCACCTGCTGGAGTATGGGCAAGGCCAGGCCGTGGCTGGCGGCCACGGTCAGCACCTGGTGGTGTTCGTCGCGCGCATCGGCGAGCACGCGCGCGAGATCAGCGCGCAAGGCCTCGATGTGCGGTTGCATGCGGGTGCGGGCACGCCGCTCGGCCCACAACAAGCGCTCGGCAAACGGCGTGAGCGTGGCGCGCTGCCCGCGCGACCAGACGATGAGCGGCTCGTTGAGCACGTTCTCCCACTTTTTCAACGCGCCCCACAGAAAGCGGTAGGAGCAGCCGAGGCCTTGCGCGGCATGCTGGATCGAGCCGCCCTCGCGCACCGAGCTGAGCAGATCGAACAAGGGGCTGCCGAGACTCGCACCACGTTGTTCGCCGGGTTCGAAGGCGTAGTGCAGGTGAACGCCAACACCGACCGGCTCGGCGGGGTGCTGTTCGTCTTTGCGCTGCCGGGTCGTTGCCATGGCCATCTTTCGCTCAAAACACCAGGGTGCGCCAGCTCAGGTCGCTCGCGCGGGCCATGAACTGCACCGCGCCGCCGCGCCGTGTGCACTCAGGAATCAGCACCGTCGCGCCCAGACCGTTGGCTTGCAAGGCGTCGGTGCAGGCGTAGAACACAGCACCGTGGGCCGCCGCTTCGCGCATCGCATCGTAGATCGATTTCTCGTGTGCTGCCGCGTGCAGGGCTCGTGCCACGCCGGGCTGCAACAAGCGCACGCTGCGGGCTGTGAAGTAGATCTCGACCGGCACGTCGAGCGCCGCCGCAGCCGCCGCATGAAAGAAAGGCGTGGCCAATCGGTGCGGCGCTTCGGGCTCGCTGGCCCACAGCAGTATCGCAATGCCCGAGGCTGTATTCATGGCAACTCCCGAAAGGCTTCGGCATGGCGGGCCATCAGCGAAAGCACGCCCTCACCTCGCGCCAGCTGCGCCAGGTCGCGCTCGAAGTCGGCCAAGGCCAGGCGCGCGATCCAGCCTTCGCCGTAGGGGTCGGTGTGCACCCGTTGCGGCGCGTCGTCGAGCAGCGGGTTGACGGCGAGCACTGTGCCGGTGACGGCACTTTTCACCGACACGATCGCCTTCGCCAGCTCGACTACCGCGATCGACCGGCCTTGCGTGACCACCGTATCGACGGGCTTGGCCCGGCACATGTAGATCTCGCCCGAGAGCTTGATGCCCAGTGCCGTGATGCCCACGGTGGCCGTGCCGTCCGCTTCGAGCCGCGCCCACACGTCGTACTCGACGAGGTAGTAGAGATCGGTGGGGAATGGCAGCTCATCCAGCTTCATCGGTCCCTCGCATCGAAGAAAATTGGCGGAAGGGTGTGGGAGTCGAACCCACCCGGCGACGCGTGGCGCCACCCACCGGGTTTGAAGCCCGGCCGTTCCACCGGGAACGTTTCCCTTCCAAAGAATCTGGGGGCATGTGAGTTCAAACGGCCTCCCCTGCGAAGACTGTCGAGTCGCTGCGCAAGCGGTGCACATCACCCACCCGCCGCAGCAGCCCGACGTGATCAAAATACTCCAGCAGCTGGATCGCGCGTTTGCGACCCAAGTCGGTGGCATCGCGAAAGGTGCCCGCCGTGACTTCGCCGCCATGCTCTGCAGCCACACCGCGCGCCAAGGCTGCGAGCTTCAGCATGCAGTCGGTCGGATAGAACAGGTCTTTCACCACCTGGTGCAACTCACCGCCACTGGCCAGCCGCGCGAGTGTGGTGCGCATCAAGGCTTCGCTCTCGTTCGTGGCGCGCGCCAGGTCACGTGCCCAGCTGCCTTCAAAGCCCGCTGCTGCCAACAAGGGCGCGATCTTCTGCGCCAGCCGCTGGTCAGCGGCTGACAAGCGAAAGCCGTGTTCGGGCAGGTGGACGAAGGAGCCGCGAACGACCACCTCGCCTTGCACCAACAGGGCCGCGAGTAAGGCGCGCCACAGCGGCTCGCGCAAACGGGGTGCCGCCAGGCGGCGCAAGCGACCGGCATCGGGGCCGAGTTCATCGGGCCGCTGGGTGTGAAACACCTGCAAGGCCGTCAACACCGCCGCGCGCACCATGGCGCGGTGCTCTGCCCCGAGCGCCCAATCGCCTTCGGTCGCATCGATTGTGCGCAGGCTGCCTTCGGGCAAAGGCGGCAAGGCCGCCGTGTCCAGCCCTTCGGCGCAGGCCCAACGCCGCAAGGCCACACCGTTCGTCGCGGCAGCAAGCAGCGCGGCCAGCCGCGCTTCGGCGTGGGGCAAGGACCAGGCGGCGAGTTCGACCAGGCGCTGCGGCGTGCGCCGGTAGCGCGTGGGTGCAAACGGGTCGAGCACCTCACCGCCAGCCAGCGTGCGGCTGGCCGAGTTGTCGCGCAGCACCACATGGTCACCACGCCAGGCCGCGATGGGCTGGTTGAGCACGATCTGCACACGGCCACGGGCGCCGGGAGCGAGCGCGTCTTGCGCCTCGGGGCGGTCGAGCACGGCCACCGTGCCCATCACGTCGCTGGCCCCGATGTGCACATGCACCGGCGTGCCCGAGCGCAGCGGCTTGGCCTCGCCATGCCACAGGGTCAGCGTCGCATCGAGGCGCTGGGTCTCGAGGGCAGCGTGCGGTGCGGTGAGCCACTGGCCCCGTTCGATGTCGTCCTTGGAGATGCCCACCAGGGCCACTGCGCAGCGCTGGCCCGCGTGGGCCTCGGTCACCACGTGGTTCTGCGCATGCAGGCTGCGCACCCGCGCGCGCAGGCCCTTGGCCGAGGGCGTGATCGCCAACTCGTCGCCGATCTGCACGCGCCCCGCGTGCACCGTGCCAGTGACCACGGTGCCCACACCGG
Organism: Rhizobacter sp.; assembly: GCA_014380155.1. Classification (GTDB taxonomy): domain Bacteria; phylum Pseudomonadota; class Gammaproteobacteria; order Burkholderiales; family Burkholderiaceae_C; genus Rhizobacter. The sequence goes on from JACMKJ010000591.1 coordinate 6,654, forward strand.
CCAGCGTGAAAGCGCGGTCGATGGCGAGACGAAATGCAGCGCCTTCGGTCGCGCGCTGGGCCGTGCTGCGGGCGGCGTCGAACAGCAGTTCACGCAAGGCGGCGAGGCCGGCGCCGGTTTGCGCCGATACCGGCAACACCGGCGCGCCGGCGAGCGAGGTGCCATCCAGCAGCGCAGCCACTTCGTCTTGCACCGCCGCCACCCGCTCGACATCGGACCGGTCGACCTTGGTCACGGCCACCGCACCACGCGACAAGCCGAGCAGCGACAGCACCGCCAGGTGCTCACGGGTTTGCGGCATCACGCCGTCGTCGGCAGCGACCAGCAGCAGGCCGTAGTCGATGCCGGTGGCACCCGCGAGCATGGTGTGCACCAGGCGCTCGTGGCCGGGCACGTCGATGAAGCCGATGCGTTCATCGGCTTGCGGGGCATCGAGGAACGCATACCCCAGCTCGATGGAAATGCCGCGCCGTTTTTCTTCGGGCAGGCGGTCGGTGTCGACGCCGGTCAGCGCACGCACCAGCGTGGTCTTGCCGTGGTCGATGTGACCGGCGGTGCCGACGATCATGGGGCGAGCACCTGGCGCAAACGCGGCAACTGCGCGACGAAGGGCGCGCCGTCTTCGAGGCAGCGCAGATCGAGCAGCAGGCGGTCGTCGGCAATGCGGCC
>JACMKJ010000592.1 GCA_014380155.1 Rhizobacter sp.
CAGGTCGGCCCAGTCGGCGCTGACCCAGCGCGAACGGGGGCGCTGCATCACGGGGGCCACGGGCGGGGTTGCGGGCCTGTCCACCACCGGCGGTGGCGATGCGCTCGGGTAAGGCGCTGGCGGGCTCGCGCAGCTGGCGAGCAGGCCTAGAATCGCCGCCGCCAGGAGCCCCCTGCCGCCACCAACAAAGACGTTCATCATGGGTTTGCTGTTGCTCGAAGCGCTGGCCGCGCTGGCGGTGTTGGTGTTGATCGTGTGGTGGACCATGTTCTCGGGCCGCAAGGGCGGCGAGCGTCGCAAGGAAGATGACGAAGGCTAGGGTTTCGGGGGCAGGATGAACGACAGCGGCGCCCGCCACAGGCGCTGGCGTATCGCCCGGTAGATGCGGCTGCGGTCGGTGAGGCGGATGCCGCGTGAGCGCAGCGCCACCTTGAAGGCCAGAAAGAAGCTCACGCCCAGGTTGAGCGCGCCGGTAAACACCACCGCCGCCAGGCACCACCAGAACGGCCCGCTCCTGAGCACGTCGAAACCCAGCGCACCGACCGCTGCAGCCAGCTGGCCGGTCGACAGCGTGACGTGCCGCACCTCGATCGGCAGCCCGAAGAACAGCAGCACCACCGGCACGATGCCGAGCATCAGCCCCAGCGAGATATTCGCCGCGTAGCCCGAAATGTTGGCGCGCCAGTAGGCCGCCCAGCGTTGCGCACGAGCCGAGCCCAGGCGGGCGACGATGCGCGGGTTCCAGGCGATGGCGCTGTCGATGCGGTGCCAGACGAACCAGTTTTCTACCCAACCCGCGATGATCGAGCTGGCAAACAGCAACACGCCGGTGAAGGCGGCGAAGAAGAGCGTGGGGCCCAACAGCGTGAGCGAGTGCAGCACATGCTCGGCATCCTTGGGGCCGATGGGCGTGGCGCCAAAAATGAACTGGCAGGCGAACTGCACCCCCAGCACCAGCGGAATCACCATGGCCAAGTTGCCGACGATGCCCGCCGCCTGGGAGCGGATCAGGTGGGTCACTTCATCGACGAAACCTTCGACGGCTTCGTCGCTGCCCATGTCGGTGAGCTTGTCGGCCATGGCGGGCGCCGTCATCGCGGGCTGCTTGGTCGCCAGGGTGAAGTGCAGCAGGTGGATCAGCACGAAGCTCGCGGCGTAGTTGACGCCGGCCCAGAAACCGCCCCAGAAGGCGGTCAAGCCGATCGCCAGGATGAAGAACTTGAGGAAGGTGGTGCCAGCGACCACAGCGCCGCCCCCGGCCGCCGCGCGCAGCATCGAACGGTAGGCGGCGGCGTCGCGGGTGATGTAGTGCTCGCCGGTTTCGGCGCTGCGCTCGGCCACCTTGCGAGCGAGCAACGAGTAGTGGTGGGCAAAGAGGGCGCGCAGGCTGCGCCGCTCTTCGGCGGTGCGCACCAGGGCTGCCACCAGCTTCACCACCTCGGGCGTCGGGTCGGGGCTGACCACGCAGACCAGCAGCTCCTCGATGCGGTGGCTGCGCTTGAGCAACTGGTCGACCTCGAACACCACGTCGACCGAGACACCGTGTTCTTCAAGGTGGTTGTTGACGCTGAGCGCGCAGCGGCGGCAGCTGTCGAGCAGGGCGCGCAGGTACTGGGCCGCTTGCAAGAGCGCCGCGTGGTCACCCGACATCGCGTGCTCGCGCACACGCTCGGCCACCGGCGCGAGCTGGCGAAACGGCGCGTCGACCAGCAGCTCGGAGCTCATGCGCTCACGCAGCTGCGGCGAAAAGCCGGCGGCGCGCACCGCGCTCGACAAGAACATCATCGCGTCGAGAAACGGCGTGCGCCAGTCGGGCACCGGCTCGCCGTCGGCCGGTTGCATCAAGTCGGTGACGCGCTCGGCGGTCGCGGCGTCGAGCCGGTCCAGCCACAGGGCGTCGTCCGGCTCGGGGAACAACAGGTTGAAAAGCTCGGCGAGGTTGGTGGTGGCCGGCGTGGCGGGCAGCAGCCGCAGGCGAAGGCGTTGGCCCAGCTCGCTGCCCAGGTTCATGCGGGGCGCGAAGCCGAAATCGGCCAGCAGGCCGGCGATGTCGACCTCGCGGCAAAAGCGCAGCAGCAGGGCCGACACCTGTGCTCGGTACTCGGGGTGGCGCTCCAGCACGTTGAGCAGGTGGCGCAGGCGCAGCAGCGGCGTGGGCGTCTGCTGGTTCTCCAATGGCACGGCCGCGTGGCGCAGCCATTCGAGCAGGCGCACCAGCCACAGGTGGCGCTCGGGCAGGCTGGCCGAGGCGTCGGCGGCGTTGAGCAGGGCGCTCAGATCCCAGGCGCCGGCATTCTGCGGCCGCAATGCTTTGCCGGCCGACGTCATCAATGCAGCGCGGAAGGCAGGGAGAGGCCGAACTCGGGCACCACCGCGTCGAACGGCTGTGCGTCTTCGGTCATGCAAAAGAAGGTGCCGCGCATGCTGCCTTGCGGCGTGGCGATGCGCGTCCAGCTCGTGTACTCAAAGCGCTCGCCCGGCTTGAGCAGCGGCTGCTGGCCGACCACTGCCAGGCCGCGCACCTCTTCGGTGTGGCCGTGGGCATCGGTGATGACCCAGTGGCGGGCGATCAGCTGCGCCGTGGTGCTGCCGGTATTGCGGATGGTGATGGTGTAGGCGAATGCATAAGCGCCGGCCTCGACGTCCGACTGTTCGGGCAAGAGGCGCACGCTGACGCTGCAGGTGAATTCGGGCTTGGGCATGCGGAGCATTCTAGGGAGACTCCTAGAATTGCCGGATGACAAAGCCCACCTACCGCATCGCCCCCAGCATCTTGTCGGCCGACTTCGCCCGCCTGGGCGACGAAGTGAAGAGCGTCATCGCCGCCGGCGCCGACTGGATCCACTTCGACGTGATGGACAACCATTACGTGCCCAACCTGACCTTCGGGCCGATGATCTGCGAGGCGCTGCGCAAGCATTCCGTCAAGGCCGACGGCACCCCGGTGCCGATCGACGTGCACCTGATGGTGCAGCCGGTCGATGCACTCGCCCTGGCCTTCTGCAAGGCGGGCGCCGACCTGGTGAGCTTTCACCCCGACGCCAGCGCGCACGTCGACCGCACGCTGCAGCTCATCAAGGGCGAAGGCAAGCAGGCCGGCCTCGTGTTCAACCCGGCGCAGCCCCTCGACGTGCTGGAGTGGGTGATCGACAAGGTCGACCTCATCCTGATCATGAGCGTGAACCCGGGCTTCGGCGGGCAGAGCTTCATTCCGGCGGCGCTCAAGAAGATCGAGCAGGCGCGCAAGATCATCGACCAGAGCGGCCGCGACATTCGGCTCGAAGTGGATGGCGGCATCAAGGTCGACAACATCCGCCAGGTGGCCGATGCAGGCGCCGACACCTTCGTGGCTGGCAGCGCGATCTTCGGCAAGCCCGATTACAAAAGCGTGATCGACGCGATGCGCGTTCAGTTGGCCGCTTGATGCGCATCTCGGAGGGCGTCGAGGCTGCCATCGTCGACCTTGACGGCACGATGGTCGATACCGTGGGCGACTTCGAGGTGGCCCTAAACGCGATGCTGGCTGAGTTGGGTTTGCGAGCCGTCGACCGCGGCTTCATCGAGCACACGGTGGGCAAGGGCTCCGAGCACCTGATCCGCAGCACCTTGGCCCACGTGGGTGGTGACGCGGGGCTGTACGACAGCGCCTGGGCCCGCTACCAGCACCACTACCTGCGCATCAACGGCGATCACTCGGCCGTCTACCCCGGTGTGTTGGAGGGCCTGCAGGCCTTGCGCCGCCGCGGTCTCCAGCTCGCGTGCCTCACCAACAAGCCGACGGCGTTCGCGCGCCCGCTGCTGCAGAAAAAAGGCCTGGATGGCTACTTCTCGCAGGTGTTCGGCGGTGACGCCTTCGAGCGCAAGAAGCCCGACCCGCTGCCGCTCGTCAAGACCTGCGAGGCGCTGGGCACCTCACCTGCGCGCACGCTGATGGTCGGTGACTCCAGCAACGACGCACGCGCCGCGCGCGCGGCCGGCTGCCCGGTGGTGCTGGTGAGCTACGGCTACAACCACGGCGAGCCCGTCAGCGATGTCGACGCCGATGGCGTGATCGACCGGCTGGACGAGCTGTTCTGAATCAGTTGTTGCCGGGGCTGTTGGCGGGCTTGATGCCCAGCAGCGCGTCTTTCAGCATCGAGTCGGCCGGCTTGTTGCCCAGCCAGATCTTGAGCAGCGCGGTGAAGAACTCGGGCTCCTTGATCGGCTCGGTGGAGGGCTTGCCGTTGATCAGGATCACGGTGCCAACGCCAGGCGTCCAGTCGACCGAGAAGGATTCGCCGGCACTGAGCTTCTTCTTCACGAAGAACAATTCGCCCATCTTCAGGGTGCCTGGGATCGACTTGGAGAACTCGTCGCGCGGGGCGTTGTCTTCCATGCCGCGGGTGAAGAGCTTGCCCAGTTCGCTCGCGTTGATCTCGCGCAGCATCACGATGTGGATACGCTTGGGGCCCGGGGTGGCCAGCACCGCTTCGGCGGTGGCCGCTTTCTTCGTCAGGTACAGGCCGGCGGTGTAAACCTTGAAGATCGCCTTGTAGCGGATGCCCGCACCGTTGAGCACCAGTGGCGTGTTGCCCACCTGCATGCCACCTTCGTACTTGATGCCGGCCACCTCGGTGGGCTGGGCCTGGACAAGACTGAGGGCGCCCATCAGCAACGTGGCAACCGAGAAGGAAATCAGACGACGAATCACGGGACTCTCCACACAACAAAACTGCAAAACATCGCACGAGTGTGCGCAACCGAGCCTCGGATTGTGACCATTCGTCACCAATTTGTCTGTGATGCTTTCCCGAGCAACCGGCGGTGAAGTGACAGCCGGTGGGCTACTGCTACACTTTTTGCATGTTCATCGCGCGCAAACAAACCAAAGGGTCGAACGACCGGGGAGCATGGCCCTGGCGTTGCCAGCCTGCTCAGGTTTAGTTTGCCGCTGGCCGCCAAGTTCTTCAGCTGAACTGGGTGCGCCCCGGCTCCACCGGTTGCTTGTCAAGGCAACCGACCGTCTGAATCAAATCACCATGCGGGCCGCGCACGAGCCGCCCGCCGGGCCGTGGAGGGCCCTGCAACGTGATCACCGAACTCGAATTCAAGAGCCTCGCGGCTGAAGGCTACAACCGCATCCCGCTGATGGCCGAGGCCTTTGCGGACCTCGAAACCCCGCTCTCGCTCTACCTCAAGCTGGCTTACGGCTCGGGCAGTGGCAAGCACAGCTTCCTGCTCGAATCCGTGGTGGGCGGCGAGCGCTTCGGGCGCTACTCGTTCATCGGCCTGCCGGCGCGCACGTTGCTGCGTTCGACCGGCTTTCACACCGAGGTCGTGACCGACGGCCAGGTGGTGGAGACGATCGACGGTAACCCGCTCGATTTCATCGCCACGTACCAGGCGCGTTTCAAGGTGGGGCTGCGCCCGGGGCTGCCGCGCTTCTGCGGTGGCTTGGCCGGCTACTTCGGCTACGACGCGGTGCGCTACATCGAGCCCAAGCTGGCCAAGACGGAGAAAACCGGCGGCATCGACACACCCGATGTGATGCTGCTGCAGTGCGAAGAACTGGCGGTGATCGACAACCTGTCGGGGCGCCTCTACCTCATCGTCTACGCCGACCCGGGCCAGCCCGAGGCTTACTTCCGCGCCAAGCGCCGCCTGGCCGAACTCACCGACAAGCTCAAGTACAGCGTGACCGCACCGCCCGTGAAACGTGGCAGTGCACACGCCGTGGAGCGCGAGTTCGCCAAGGACGACTACATCGCCGCCGTGCTCAAGGCGAAGGAGTACATCGCCGCCGGCGACATGATGCAGGTGCAGGTGGGCCAGCGTCTGCAAAAGCGCTACACCGAGTCGCCGCTCAGCCTGTACCGCGCGTTGCGCTCGCTGAACCCGTCGCCCTACATGTATTTCTATGACATGGGCGACTTCCAGATCGTGGGTGCCTCGCCGGAGATATTGGTGCGCCAGGAGCACACGCCCGAGGGCGACAAGGTGACCATCCGCCCGCTGGCCGGCACCCGCCCGCGCGGCGCCACGCCGGAGCTGGACCTGGCCATCGAGCAGGAGCTGATCGCCGACCCGAAGGAGCGCGCCGAGCATATCATGCTGGTCGATCTGGGCCGTAATGATGTGGGCCGAGTCGCTCGCTACGGCACGGTGCAGCTCAG
>JACMKJ010000593.1 GCA_014380155.1 Rhizobacter sp.
ACGGCCGCCACTACGCCAAGTGGGAAGACCCGTTCAAAAAGCCGTCCTATCTGTTCGCGCTGGTGGCCGCGCGCCTGGTGTGCCAGGAAGAAACCTACACGCTGAACTCCGGCCGCGAGGTGCTGCTGCAGGTGTGGGTGGAAGAGGGCAACCTGGACAAGACCGATTACGCGATGGAGTCCTTGAAAAATTCCATACGCTGGGACGAAGAGCGCTTTGGCCTGGAGCTGGACCTGGACCGTTTCATGATCGTCGCCGTGGGCGACTTCAACATGGGCGCGATGGAGAACAAGGGACTTAACATCTTCAACACGAAGTACGTTCTGGCCAACCCGGCCACCGCCACCGACACCGACTATGCCGGCATCGAGAGCGTGGTCGGCCACGAGTACTTCCACAACTGGACGGGCAACCGCATCACCTGCCGCGACTGGTTTCAGCTGAGCCTGAAAGAAGGCCTCACGGTCTTCCGCGACCAGGAGTTCAGCATGGACATGGTGGGCACCGCGACCGCCCGCGCTGTCAAGCGAATTGAAGACGTGCGCACGCTGCGCCAGGTGCAGTTCCCCGAAGACGCGGGCAGCATGGCCCACCCGGTGCGGCCTGACAGCTACGTCGAGATCAACAACTTCTACACCGCCACCGTCTACGAAAAAGGCGCCGAAGTCGTGCGCATGATGCAGACCCTGGTGAGCAACCCCTCCGACCCCCTGGGGCGCGACGGCTTTGCGCGCGGCATGACGCTCTACTTCAGCCGCTTCGACGGCCAGGCCGTGACCTGCGACGACTTTGCGCAAGCCATCGCCGACGCCAACCCCGACGGCGCACTCGCCAAAATGCTGCCGCAGTTCAAGCGCTGGTACAGCCAGGCCGGCACGCCGCGCGTGGCCGCACGTGGCCGCTACGACGCCCCGTCACGCACCTACACGCTCGGCATCGAGCAGACCGCCCTGCCCTCGCCCGGCCAGCCGGCCAAGCAGGCCTATGTGATCCCGTTGGCCATGGGCCTGGTGGGGCGAGATGGCCAGGTGCTGCCGCTGCAGCTCGAAGGCGAAGCCCAACCCGTGGGCACCGAGCGTGTGCTGGTGCTGAATGAAGCGCGCAGCTTCTTCACCTTCATCAACGTCGACGTGGAGCCCGTGCCTTCGCTGCTGCGCGGCTTCTCGGCGCCGGTGGTGCTCGCCGACCACCTGGCCGACACCGACCTGCTGACCCTGCTGCAGCACGACCCCGACCCGTTCAACCGCTGGGAGGCCGGCCAACGCCTCGCGCTGAACCGCCTGCTCGCGGGCGTGAAAGACGGCGGCCCGATACAGCTCGATACCGCGTTCATCGAAGCCATGCGCAGCCTGCTGCGCCACCCTGGGCTCGATGCTGCCTTCAAGGAGCTGGCCCTCACGCTGCCGAGCGAGATCTACGTCGCCGAGCAACTCAACCCGGTCGACCCGCAGCGCATCCACGAAGTGCGCGAGTCGATGTTGATGCAGCTGGCGCAAGCCCTGCGTGACGACTGGGAGTGGGCCTTCGAGGCCCACCAAGTCAAGGGCGGCTACTCGCCCGACCCGGTGTCGTCGGGCCGGCGCGCGCTGGCCAACCTGGCGCTCGCCATGTTGTGCCGCGATTCGATCGCACGCCACGACGTGGTGTGGCCTGGCCGCGCCTACGAGCGTTTCAAGGAGGCCGGCAACATGACCGACCGCCTTGGCGCGCTGGTAGCCCTGACCCACTCGCATGCCGAGCTGGCCGAGCTGGCGCTGCAACGTTTTCACACGCTGTTCAAGCACGAGGCACTGGTCGTCGACAAGTGGTTCACGCTGCAAGCCACCACACCCGAAAAAGACGGCCAGGTGTTCGCGCGCGCCAAGCACCTGCTCAAGCACCCCGACTTCTCGCTCAAGAACCCCAACCGCGCACGCAGCCTTGTCGCCGCGCTGTGCATGAGCAACCCGGCCGCTTTCCACCGCGCCGACGCCGCGGGCTACGTGTTCTGGGCCGAGCGCATCATCGAACTCGACAGCATCAACCCGCAGCTCGCCGCCCGCCTGGCGCGTGTAATGGACCGCTGGAACCACCTGGCCGAGCCCTTCCGCTCGGCGGCCGGGGAAGCGCTCAAGCGTGTTGCCGCCAAACCCGACCTCTCAAGCGACGTGGCTGAAATCATCAACCGCGCGCTGCAACAGGAATCAGCATGACCAAAAGAATCAGCCTCACCCAGTACCTGGTCGAACAACAGCGCCAGCACGGGCACATTCCGGCCCAGCTGCGCCTGCTGATCGAGGTGGTGGCGCGCGCGTGCAAGCGCATCAGCATCAGCGTCAACAAGGGTGCCCTGGGTGACGTGCTCGGCACAGCAGGCAGCGAAAACGTGCAGGGCGAGGTGCAGAAGAAGCTCGACATCATCGCCAACGAGGTGCTGATCGAAGCCAACGAATGGGGTGGCGCGCTCGCCGCGATGGCCAGCGAAGAAATGGAAGGCATCTACGTGGTGCCCAACCGCTACCCGCAAGGCGAATACCTGCTGCTGTTCGACCCGCTCGACGGCTCGTCGAACATTGACGTCAACGTGAGCATCGGCACCATCTTCTCGGTGCTGAAAAAGCCCGATGGCCACGAAGGTGTGAGCGAGAGCGACTTCCTGCAAGCCGGCAAGCAGCAAGTGGCTGCCGGCTACTGCGTCTACGGCCCGCAAACCACCCTGGTGCTGACGGTGGGCGACGGTGTGGCCATGTTCACGCTCGACCGCGAGCAGGGCTCTTGGGTGCTCACGCAAGATGGCGTGCAGATCCCCGAAGACACCAAGGAATTTGCCATCAACATGAGCAACATGCGCCACTGGGCGCCGCCCATGAAGCGCTACATCGACGAGTGCCTGGCCGGCAAGTCCGGCCCGCGCGGCAAAGACTTCAATATGCGCTGGATCGCCAGCATGGTGGCCGACGTGCACCGCATCCTGACCCGCGGCGGCGTCTTCATGTACCCCTGGGACCAGCGCGAGCCCGACAAGGCCGGCAAGCTGCGGCTGATGTACGAGGCCAACCCGATGTCGTTCCTGATCGAACAGGCCGGCGGCGCGGCCACCAACACGCAGCAACGCATGCTCGACGTCACGCCCGACAAGCTGCACCAGCGTGTGAGCGTGGTGCTGGGCTCGAAGAACGAAGTCGATCGGGTCACCGCCTATCACCAGGCTGGTGGCTGAGCATCGGCGATGGGCAGCCTCTACCTCGTCCGCCATGGCCAAGCCTCGTTTGGCGCCGACAACTACGACAAGCTGAGCGATCTCGGCCACCGCCAATGCGTGAAGCTCGGCGAGTACTTCCGCCACAAGGGCCTGCGCTTCGACGCCGCCTTGGTGGGCACGCTGCAGCGGCAGATCGAGTCGCTGGCCAGCGTTGCGCAAGGCATGCAGTGGCAGCCCGAGCCGCTGTCATGGCCCGGCCTGAACGAGTACGACAGCAAGGCCGTGGTGACCGCCGTGCACCCCGAGCCGCTGCCCAAACCGAGCTCGCCCGAGCTGGTGCGCCACCATTTCCGCCTGCTGCGTGAAGGCCTGACGCAATGGATGGCCGGTAGCGTGCAGCCCGAGGGCATGCCCACCTATGCCGACTGGCTGGCAGGCATCACCGGTGCGCTCGACCATGTGCGTGCCAACCTGTACGGCAAGAACGTGCTCATCGTCTCCAGCGGCGGGCCGATCTCCACCGCCGTGGGCCAGGTGCTGGGCATGTCGGCCGAAGCGACCATCGAGCTCAACCTGCGCATCCGCAACAGCTCGGTGACGGAGCTCGCGTTCACGCCCAAGCGACACATGCTGGTGACCTACAACACGCTTCCCCACCTGGATCACCCCGATCAGGCTTCGTGGATCACCTACGCCTAGTTGCGTTACTCCTCTTCCGCGACCCCATATTGGCGGTCCAGGCGGTCCATGAAGTGGGCGTAGCAACCGATGAGGAGCAGATAGACGATCAGCGCACCTTGCGCCGCCATCCAGAAGCTGAAAGGCCAGCCGAAGAAGGCAAACGTCAGATCGCGGGCAAAGTAGCCAACCACAAACGTCACGCAAAACCAGATCAACAAAAGTATCCCGGTGATCCGCAGATTCATTTGCCAGTACCGACGCCGTTTTTCACTCGCTTCCATAAACCTTTGCCTCCAGTGCCGCCCCAGACTGTGGATGAGCGCACCCCTGAGCTTACTCACACAAGCCCCCGCTATAATCGCGGGCTTCACCTGCCGGTGTAGCTCAGTTGGTAGAGCAGCGCATTCGTAATGCGAAGGTCGAGGGTTCGACTCCTTTCACCGGCACCAATACCAAAAAGGGCCTGCAAACATGCAGGCCCTTTTTCTTTGGGTCCTTCGTCAGGGCCCTGCCTCGCGTTCGGCTCGTGCCTTGGTCAGCCACTTGCGCAAGACCTTGTAAAACTCGTTCGGGTCGACCGGTTTGGTCACGAAATCGTTCATGCCAGCGGCCTGGCAGATCATGCGGTCTTCGCTGTAGGCGTTGGCCGTCATCGCCAGGATGGGCGTGCCGGCGCGGCCGGGCTCCTGGCGGATGGCGCGGGTCGCGGTAGGGCCGTCGACCAGGGGCATCTGCATGTCCATCAGGATCAGGTCGTAGTCGGTGGCACTCGCCATCTCGACCGCCTCGAAGCCGTTGTTGGCCACGTCGACCAGCAGCCCGGCACTCTCCAGCATGGCCAGGGCCACCTCCTGGTTGATCGCGTCGTCTTCGGCCAGCAGCAGCCGGGCACCGCTGTGCAGACGGCGCAACTCGGCCTCGCCATCATCACCGCCCCGCTCTCGGGCGTTGGGCGGCATCGGGCCTTCGGCACGCCGCAGGCGGGCGGTGAACCAGAAGGTGCTGCCACGGCCAGGCTCGCTCTCGGCCCCCGCCTCGCCCCCCATCAGCGAGGCCAGGCGCCGGGTGATGGCCAAGCCGAGCCCGGTGCCGCCGTACTGGCGGGTGGTCGAGGTGTCAGCCTGCTCGAAAGCCTGGAAGAGGCTCGGCAGCTTGTCTGCGGCAATGCCGATGCCGCTGTCTTGCACTTCGAAGCGGACCCTCAGGTCATTGCCGTGGTCGGCCAGCAGAACCGCGCGCAGGGTGATCACGCCGCGCTCGGCGAACTTGACGGCGTTGCTGCTGTAGTTGAGCAGCGCCTGGCGCAGCCGGGTCGGGTCGCCGCGCAGCCAGATCGGGACTTGGCCGGCATCGACCTCAAGCGCCAGGCCCTTGGCCTGCGCCTGCTCGGCCATGAGGGAACGCACGTGGTCGAGGATGGCGCCCAGGTGGAAGCTGGTGTCTTCGAGCTCGAGCTTGCCGGCCTCGATCTTGGAGATGTCGAGCACGTCGTTGATGATCGACAGCAAGTGCGTTGCGGCGAACTGGATCTTGTCGAGCCGCCCTGCCTGCGCCGGCGCGGGCCGGTCGCGGCGCAGCAGGTGCGTGAGCCCGATGATGGCGTTCATCGGCGTGCGGATCTCATGGCTCATGTTCGCGAGAAAGGTGCTCTTGGCCTGGTTGGCCGCCTCGGCCTGGTGGAGCACCACTTCCAATGCGCGCGTTCGCTCGGCGACCAGTTCTTCCAGGCGCTCGCGGTGCGCGGCCAGCTCTTGCTGCGCGCGACGCCGCTCGGTGATGTCGATGAAGCTGCCACGGATGAGCCGACGCGTGGGGTCGGGCAGCCTGACGGCGCGCACTTCGCAAAGCACCATCGAGCCATCGGCGCGCACCAGCGTGCGCTCGAAGGTCAGCTCTTCACCGGCCAGCACACGCTCATTATTGGAGCGCAGGCTCTGGCCGATGTCTTTCCCGTCGGCCTGGGTGCCGGCGTAGAGCTGCTCGGGCGTCATCTTCAACAAGGCTTGCAGCGGGTAGCCTGTCATCTCACTCGCCTTGGGGTTGGCCGCCGCCCACACCCAGGCGTCGACATCGAGGATCAACAGCGCCTCGGGCGCGCGCTCGAACAGCGTGCGGTAGCGCTCCCCGCTTTCACGCACGCGCAGCGTCTCTTGCTCCAGCAGTTGCGTGCGCTCGGTGACCTGCGCCTCCAGGCGCGACTGCTGGCTGAAGCTGGACCTGAGATAAGTCACGAGGACGAGGCTGAGCAACAAGCCAGCGGGCAGCACCAGCCAATAGCCCTGCGAATCGTTGACGCGCAGGTAAGCGTCGCTGGGTGAAAAAACGGTGCGCCACTCGCGCCCGCCGAAGTCATAGCTGTAGTTGACGCTCAAGTCCGCTGCACCGGTGCCCAGGCGCAGGCGCGTGCCAGACCGGGGCGACTCCTGCCGAAAGATCGTGCGCCGGCTCTCCGGGGCCAGGGGGTCGATGAGGTCGAAGTTCAGGCCTTGCAGGCCACTGTCGCCAAAAGCCCGGCGCACCACCCGGTCTGACTGGAATACCACCAAGGCAAAGCCGCGCAACGCGGCCCGTCGCTCGGCCACCGACGTCGCGGGCAACCCGAGCTGGTACACCGGTGCCACCGCAAAGAAGCCGGGCTTCTGGTTGCCCGCCAGCACGATGGGCAGGCTGCCGGCCACCTGCCCGCTGTCGCGCGCACGCTCGAGGGTTTGCAGGCGGTCCGGGGTGCTGCCCATGTCGAAGCCAAACACAGGGCGGGTTTCCTGCGGTCGCGACACCTCCAGCAGGCGCATCGGGTAGTAAACGCCGCGGGGCTGGGCACGGATCGGGGTCTTGTTCGGGCCGATCTCGAAGATGTCGGCACTCATTTGGCGTTCGACCTCGGCGCGCCGGCTGCTCGGCACCTCGGGAACCCACGCGATGGTGGCGATCTCGCTGTCGGTCGGCATGAGGGGTTTGACAAATGCGGCGAAGCGCTCGCTCGTCATCTCGTTCGACGTGGCCACGAAGAGACCCAGGCTGCGGGTCACCAGCAGTGCCTCTTCGAGCTTGTGCTTGAGAAGCTCGCTGGGCAAGGCAGCATCGCGCTCTAGGCGGGCGCGCACCCGCTCGGACTCGACCCCACGCAGGTACAGGAAGATCACCACCGTGATCAGCAGCCCGGCCACGAATACCAGTGCCAACACGAGCCGGCCTCGCGGGTGCGCACTCCGTGCTGGCGTCAGGCGCATGACTGGCCCTTGTTCAGAACAAGCCGACGGGTTCGTCGAAATGACTCATGGCCAGTGTAGGCTTGCGCAGCGGCAGACCCCTGCGGAATTGGCCCGTCTGACCGAATCACCCCGTCCGTGAAACAGCCTGCATGAGTTCCCCTCTCCCCATCGCCCCTCTATGGACACGCTGGCTGGCCGCCGCGCTGCACAACCAACGGCCTTGGCAATTGCTGCTGTGCGTGCTGATCGTTTTGGTGAGTTATCTGGCGATCACACCCACGCCACCGCAAAACACCGACCTGGGTTGGGACAAGCTCAACCACCTGGCCGCCTTTGCCGCATTGACCTTCATAGGCTGCCTGAGCTTCCCGGGGGCTCAGCGGGTGTTGTGGGGCGTGTTGCCCGGGATGCTGGCGCTGGGAGCACTGATCGAGGTGGCTCAGTACTTTGTGCCGGGGCGCAGCTGCGAATGGCTGGACCTGGTTGCCGATGCCATCGGCATCGCCTGTGGCGCCGCGTTGGCGCTTTCTCTCTGGACGCTGGCCCGCAATGCGGGCGTGAAGACGCCCGCCTGAAGCATCAGCGGCCGCTTTGTTGCAGGCGCTCCCAGTAGGAGACCGCCTTGCTGACCCAAGCACGGTAGTGCGGGTCTTGCAGCGAGTAATACGGGATGCCGCGTTCGACGAATCGTGCGGCGGCGTTCGCCAAGGCCACCCGGGCCGGGCTTGCGCCTTGTTCGAGTTCGAGTTCGCCTTCCAGCGCATGCAGCGCGGTCACGCGGGGCATGGGCTCGGGCGCCATCAGGCGCTCGCGCAGCGTGGATGAATCCATGACAAAAGAGTGGGAAGAAGACATGCGGGGCTCCGAAAGCATCCAGTCCCGCATTCTTCGTCGCATTCGGGGTCGGGCTTGAGCCGAACAAAGGGTGGGGTGCGGCCCAGTTCACGCTTATGGCGTTCTGTTGAGCCCCGTCCAGCAATCGGCGTAGCGCGCGTCCAACAAGCCGCTGTTGAGCGCATAGCCGGTTGGCAACATGCGGTAACGACTCTCGAACATGAAGGCCAGCGTGTCGGCCAGTTTGTGCGGCGCAAGCGCGGCTGCGCTGGCCTTGTCGAACGCCTCGGTGTCAGGCCCGTGGGGCACAAAACTGTTGTGCAGGCTCATGCCACCGGGCACGAAACCTTGTTCCTTGGCGTCGTACTGGCCGTGCACCAGGCCCATGAACTCGCTCATCACGTTGCGGTGGTACCAGGGCGGGCGGAAGGTGTCTTCGGCCACCAGCCAGCGCGGCGGGAAGATGACGAAGTCGCAGTTGGCCGTGCCCGGGGTGTCGCTCGGCGAAGTGAGCACGGTGAAGATGGACGGGTCGGGGTGATCGAAGCTGATCGAGCCGATGGTCATGAAATTCGCGGTGTCGTACTTGTACGGCACCAGGTTGCCGTGCCAGGCCGCCACGTTGAACGGTGTGGCAGGCAATTGCGCCGCCCACAGTGCGCCGCCAAACTTCTTGATCAGCCGGTAAGCGCCAGCGCCCTCTTCGAACGCCGCCACCGGCGCCAGGAAGTCGCGCGGGTTGGCCAGCCCATTGCTGCCGATCGGGCCCAGCTCGGGCAGCCGGAAAGCCGCGCCGTGGTTCTCGCACACGTATCCACGCGAAGGCCCGTGCACCGCGACCTTGAACACCATGCCGCGTGGCAGCACCACGATCTCACCCGGCGCCACATCGAGCACGCCCAGCTCGGTGGTGACGGTGATCGCACCTTGTTGCGGCACCAGCAGCATCTCGCCATCGGCGTTCACGAAGGCGCTGTCGGTCATGCTGCGGTTGGCCACGTACACATGCACCCCGATGCCGGTCTGCGCGTCGGCGTCGCCGTTGACGACGATGCTGCGCAAGCCTTCGACAAAGTCGGTGAGGTCCGCAGGAACAGGTACAGGCGCCCAGCGCATCGGCTCGGGCGGGGCGGTGACGCCGTCTTTGGCTCCCGTCTTGAGAAACGGGTGCGGCAGCGGCGCGTAGGCGCCAGCGACCACCGAGGGCTGGCGGCGGTACAGCCAGCTGCGCAGGTTGTTGGCTCGCGGCGCGGTGAAGGCGGTGCCGCTGAGCAGCTCGGCAAACAGACCGTGCGGCGCTTTCTGGGGGCTGTTGCGCCCGACCGGCAAGGCGCCGGCAAGGGCCTCGCTGGCAAACTCGTTGCCGAAGCCGGACTGGTGCTGCCGATGTGCGCTCATATCGTGGGGGGTCGCGAAGGAGCCGCCAGCATAGCGACAAGATTCCGGGCGAGCCACCCGCGCTACAAAGCCGCGACCGCCACCCGGTTACGGCCTTCGTTTTTGGCTCGGTACAGAGCCAGGTCGGCCTGCTCCAGCAGCTGTGCGCCGTCGCGCTGCGCACTGGCCAGGCACAAGCCGATGCTGATCGTGACCTGCAGCCCTGGCGCAATCTGCGCCCAATCGTGCCCTTCAACGGCCACGCGCAGGCGCTCGCAGGCCTCGCGCGCCCACTCCAGCGAGGCATGGGCCAACACGATCAAAAACTCTTCACCGCCCATGCGGGCGATCAGGTCACCGCCGCGCACACGCGCGCGGAACAGGTCGGCCACGGCCATCAGCACGGCGTCACCGACGGCGTGGCCAAAACGGTCGTTGACGCGTTTGAAGTGATCGAGGTCGAGCACCGCCACCGCCAGCGGCTCACCACTGCGCTCGCTGTGCGACAGCAGGCGCGGCAGCTCGCGCTCCACCTGGCGGCGGTTGCCCAGGCCAGTGAGCGGGTCGGCCAGCACGTAGCGGCCCAGCTCACGCGCCTGCGCCTGCAGGCGCTCGGCCTCGGCAGCCATCTGCTCGGCGCGCACTCGCTGCAGCTCGGCCTGCATGCGTGATCGTTCGGCGCCGAAGAGGGCCTGGTCGAGTTCGAGCCGGTTCATCATCAAACGCGACTGCGCGTCGTTGCGCTGCTCCAGCTGCTCTTTCATGAGCGCGTGAAAGGCTTCGTGGTGGGTCAGCGCCTCGGCCAGGTCGCCACGCGCCTTGTGCGCGAGGTACAGCTGCAAATGCGTGTCTTGCACCATCGAATTGGCGTACAGCTCCTGCGCGCCCGCAAGGATCTCGCGCAGCAGCGGGATGGCTTCGTCGTGCCGCTTCTCGCGCACCATCAGCTCGGCGCGGTTGCCATCGCAGGCCAGCACCAGCGAGCGGTGGTCGTTTTCAAGTGCCAGCGCGCGGGCATGGTCGAGCAAGGTAGAGGCAGCGCGCTCGCGCCCGCTCACCCCGAGGTAGCGCCCCAGGTTCGACAGCGTCAGCGCCTCACGGTAGGCGTTGCCCGAGCGGCGGGCCACGATCAGCGCCTCTTCGCCGTGGCGGCAGGCGCGCTCGATGGCCTCCAGCGCCGCTGCAGTGTCACCACGTGACTCGAAGGCATCAAACGCATCCGAGGCCACCACGCCGAGATTCGTGAGGGCGCGGTAGATCTCTTCTTCGTTTTGCAACTCGCGCGCCATCGCCAGCGACTCGGCCAGGAAGCGTTCACCTTCTTCGTAACGGCCCAGGTGCCCTTTGGTCAGGCCGACGCGGTTGTAGGCCAGGCACAGCAGGCGAGCGTCGCCGCAGGCGCGGGCGGCTTCGACACTTTCGCTGATGTGGTCGAGCGCCTCGTGGCTCAGGCCGAGATCGAGAAAGGCCATCGCCATGTTGCACAGCACGTCGGCACGGGCGGCGTCGTTGCCCGCCGCACGCAGCGTGGGCAGCACGGCTTGGCCGGCCGCGATCGCCTGCTCGGCCAGGCCTTCGCGGCTGTTGAGCGTGACCAGCAGGCACAAGGCCCGTG
>JACMKJ010000594.1 GCA_014380155.1 Rhizobacter sp.
ACCCGCCACCGCCGCCACGGCCGCCGCCAGCAAGCCCGGCAACAACCCGCTGCCCACCAGGCACAGCAGCACCGCTGCGCCCAGCAGACAGGCGCCGATGATGCGCTCCAGCCGCTCGGCCCGCGCCGCCAGGAACCCACCCACCACCATGCCCGCCGCGCCAAACAGCATGTAGCCGGTGACCACGAAGGCGGTGATGGACAAAGGCAGGCCGTACATGCTTTGCAGCGCCGGGCTGGCGAAGCTCTGCATCGCGCTCAGCGCGCAGGTCGACCAGAAGAAGAACGAGAAACACAGCCACACCGAAGGCAGGCGCAAGAAAGCCATCGGGTGCTCGGCCTTGACCACGACACCACTCTTGGCGGCGGCTGTCTCATGGCCCCAACTGCCGGCCTTGTCGTCGATGGCCTCGCGGTTGATCCACAACACCACGATCACCAGCAGCGCCCACACCCCCATGCCCGCCGCCGCGATGCGCCACGAACCAGTGGCCGCAGTCAGCACTGTCAAGAACACCGGCGCGGCCGCCCAGCCCAGGTTGCCGGTGATGCCGTGCACCGAAAACGCATGACCCAGGCGCGGCTGCGACACCCGCTTGTTGAGGATGGTGAAGTCGACCGGGTGAAATGGCGAGTTGCCCAGGCCCGCCAAGCCAGCCGCCAGCATCAGCCCGGCGTAGCTGTCGGCGGTGGCAGTAGCGAGCGCGGCCAGCACGAAGCAGCTCAAGGCCACGAACAGCACCGGCCGGGCGCCGACCCGGTCGACCAGGAAGCCGGCCATGGCCTGCCCCACGCCCGAGATCACGAAAAAGGTGGAGACCAGCAGGCCAAGCTCGGAGTAGCTGAACCCGAAGTCGCGAATGAACAGCGGGAACAGCGGCGCCAGCAGCATGTGGAAAAAGTGCGAGGTGCCATGGGCGAGGCCGATCAGCCCTATGGTCTTGGCGTCTTGGCGCAGGGGGATGGAAACAGAAGTCATGCCGCACTCTAGGCGGGCCCCATTCGGCCGGGTTACGATAGTTCGTCAATTTCTATCGAGATTCGGACATGAGCGCTGCCACCCCTCGCCGCCACACCAGCCTGCCGCCAGTCGACCCGCAGCGCTACGCGCCCACCGCCGATTACCCGGTGCGCGCCAAGGCACGCCGCCTCGCGGCCGACACCCACATCGAGCCGCACAGCCACCCCTGGGGGCAGCTGGCCTTCTCGGTGACCGGCGTGGTGCGCATGACCGCCGGGCGCGGCACCTACATCGTGCCGCCGTCGCGCGCGGTGTGGATCCCGCCGCAGGTGGAGCACGTGGTCACCGTGGTCGAAGACGCCGAGCTGCGCACGCTCTACCTGCACCAGGATGATCGCCACTGCGGCCCCGAAACCGACCCCGCGCCCGATTCACCCTGGCGTGACTGCCGGGTGGTCGAGGTGTCGAGCCTGCTGCGTGAGCTGGTGATGCACCTGTCGGTGGAAGCCGGCCCCTTGCATTCGACAGAACGCGAGCGCCACCTGAGCGCCCTGGTGCTCGACGAGCTGCGCCACGCCCTGCCCGTGCCCATCGGTGTCGACCTGCCGCAGGACAAACGCCTTCGCGCCCTGTGCGAGGCCGTGCTCGACGACCCCACCCGCTGGTCCACGCTCGAAACCTGCGCCCGCAACGCCGGCGCCAGCCCGCGCACCGTGGCGCGGCTGTTCCGCAGCGAGCTGGGCACCACTTTCCTGCAATGGCGCCAGCAGGTGCTGCTGGCCAAGGCCTTGTCGATGGCGGCGCGCAAGATCCCGATGGCGGTGATCTCGGCCGAGCTGGGCTACGCCAGCGCCAGCGCTTTCACCGCGATGGTGACGCGCTCGGTGGGGGCGCCGCCCAGCCGCTTCTTCAGCTAACGCTGAGACACAACCCCCCCAAAATAGATGTCCCTTTTCTGCGAATGGTTTCAAGGTGGGGGATGGTGAGCCGCTGATGCGCGCCTAGACTGCGAAGCAACCGCGCCGGTCGATGCGCGAGGGAGAAAACAACATGCTTTCATCGCTCTTTGGTGACCTGCGCACCATCCGAGGCAACGGGCAGCAAGCCCCTGAAGAACGCGACCAGGGCTTCGCCGCCACCGCCATCCTGGAAAGCGTGGCCACCGAGGTCAACGACCGCGGGCAAATGGTCGACAGCCACCTGCGCGACCTGGTCGTCTCGGGTTCACCTGCGCAGGCCATCCGCGACCACTTCGCCTCGACCCGCGCCGACCTCGAAACCGCCAGCCGGTTGATCGCCCTGTACGACCCGACCGGCGTGTGGGCGGCCTCGGTCATCAAGGCCTTGTCCGACGCCAGCGGCCGCCCGATCGAACGCCTGCACCTGCGCGAGCAGGGCACGCTGCGCACGCTGGCGATGATCGAGCGCACGACCCTCGAGCGCCGCCACGAAGACGCTTTGCGCATCTATCACGCCGACGTGCGTGCGCCCGGTGCCAGCAACGCCGCCGTGCCACTGGCCTTGATGGAGCGCAGCCACATGACGGCGGTGATCGTGGGCGCCATGCAGCCGCACGACATCGACGACATGCTGCTCACGCTGCAAACCGCGGTCAACAACCCCAACTGGCGCTGCCCCACCGTGCTCTTCATGCTGCCGCCCAACGCGGTCTGGATCGCCAACAAGATCGGCATGACCGAGTGGCCGGCGCGGCTCAAGGTGCAGGTGCTCAACGAAGCGCTGACCAGTGCATCTGCGGTGTGGAACTCGCTGCTGGGCATGTGGAACCGTGTCAAGAAAGAGCCGGTGTGGGCACCGCCCCAAGCGTCCGCTGGCACAGGGCTGGACGGCTTCCAGATCAAGGTGGCCGACCTCGCCGCCGCGCCCACACCGCCTTCGGGCGCCACGGTGACGGCATCGGTCAATCAAGCCAGCGGCGCTGCTGGCCTCGGCCGCCGCCCGGCGCTCGACCCCTCGCAAGCCTCACAAGTGCTCGAAACCCTCGCCGGCCTGGACGGCGTGTTCGCCTGCGCCGTGGTCGACGCGAGCACCGGGCTCATCCTCGCCAAACAAGCCCGTGCCGATCAACCCATCGACCTGGATCTGGCCGCCGCCACCAGCGCCCAGATGCTGCGCGCGCACCAGCATGCCGCGCGCCAACTCGGCCTCACGACCGACGTCGACGAGGTGATGACCAGCGCCGGCCCGCGCCACCATGTGATGCGCACGGTGTCGCGCCACCGGGGACTGTTCTTGTTTGCCGTGCTCGACAAGCAGAGAACAAACCTCGCGCTGGCCCGCTACAAGCTGATGGAAGCTGAACAAGGCTTGGCCTGATACCCCGAGCCGCCTCTGTGCTGCGGGGTGCGGGTACCATGTTTGGCCTTACCCGCCATACACCCAGCCATGAGCCAAGTGCAGTTCGATTACCCCCTGCAAGACGCCACCGGCGCCACCTGCACCGCCCACGCATGGGCCAAGGTTCCAGAGCCCCTGAGCCCTGAAGATCGCCAACAGTGGAAGGCCCGCGCCAAGGCCTTGCTGGCGCAACACAACGCGGTGCTGGTCGCCCACTACTACGTCGACGGTGACCTGCAAGACCTGGCGCTCGAAACCGGGGGCTGTGTCTCCGACTCCCTCGAGATGGCCCGCTTCGGCCGTGACCATGCCGCCAAGACACTGGTGGTCGCTGGCGTGCGTTTCATGGGCGAGAGCGCCAAGATCCTGAGCCCCGAGAAGCGCGTGCTGATGCCCGACCTCGACGCCACCTGCTCGCTTGACCTCGGCTGCCCCGCCGATGACTTCGCCCGCTTCTGCGACGCGCACCCTGACCGCAAGGTCGTGGTCTACGCCAACACCAGCGCCGCCGTGAAGGCACGCGCCGACTGGATGGTCACCAGCTCCTGTGCACTCGCCATCGTCAAGCACCTCAAGGATCAGGGCGAGAAGATTTTGTGGGCTCCCGACCGCCACCTGGGCCGCTACATCCAGGACGAAACCGGAGCCGACATGCTGATGTGGAACGGCGCCTGCATCGTGCACGACGAGTTCAAGGGCCTGGAGCTCGACCTGCTCAAGGCCCAGCACCCCGGTGCGAAGGTTCTCGTACACCCCGAGTCGCCCAAGAGCGTGGTCGAGCAGGCCGATGTGGTGGGCTCGACCTCGCAGATGCTCAATGCCGTGGTCAACATGAAAGCGCAGACCTTCATCGTGGCCACCGACAACGGCATGTTCCACCGCATGCTTCAGCTGGCGCCGGGCAAGACCATCATCGAAGCGCCAACCGCCGGCAAGAGCGCCACCTGCAAGAGCTGCGCGCATTGCCCGTGGATGGCCATGAACGCGTTGCAAGGTGTGGTGTCGTGCCTGGAGCAAGGCACGGGCGAGATCTTTGTCGAAGAGCCGATTCGCGCGCAAGCACTGGGCTGCATCGACCGCATGCTCGACTTCGTGAAACGCAACCCCACCGCCACCGAGAAACCGGGGCTGGTGCCGAACGTCGGCGCGGCTTGAGAAAAGATCCATGTTCGATTTCAACGAAACGCTTGAACAAGCCCGCGAACGCAACATCCGCGATGCCCTGATGGAAGACATGGGCCGCAACGACTGGACGGCGATGCTCGTGCCCGCCGCCCAGCGCGTAAAGGCCCGCGTGCTGGTGCGCGAAGCCGCCGTGCTGTGCGGAAAAGAGTGGTTCGACGGCTGCATCCATTTGCTGGACAACACGGCGCGCATTGATTGGCACGTCGACGAAGGCGCCAAGATGAGCGGCGACACCTTGGTCTGCCACATCGAGGCCAACGCCCGCGCGCTGCTTTCGGCCGAGCGACCCGCGCTCAACTTCTTGCAGATGCTGTCGGCCACCGCCACCATCACACGCCGTCACGTCGACGCCATTGCGGGCGCTTCGCCCAACCCGAATGGTTGCGTCGTGCTCGATACCCGCAAGACCATTCCCGGCCTGCGCCAGGCGCAGAAGTACGCGGTGCGCGCCGGTGGCGGTCAGAACCAACGCCTGGCGCTGTGGCACGGCATCCTGATCAAGGAAAACCACATTGCCGCTGCCGGTGGCGTAGGTGCTGCGTTTCGCGCCGCGCAGGCCTTGAAGTCGAGTGTGGACATCCAGATCGAGGTCGAGAACCTGGCCCAGCTGCGCGAGGCCCTCGACAACGGCGCCAAGAGCGTGCTGCTCGACAACTTCACCGAGCCACTGATGCGTGAAGCGGTGGCACTCAACGCCGGCCGCGCGCTTGTCGAAGTCTCGGGCAACGTCCAACTGGGGCAGATTCGTGAAATTGCAGCCACCGGCGTTGACCGCATCTCCATTGGCCGCTTGACCAAGGACGTGAAGGCGGTCGACTATTCGATGCGGGTGCTCGAACGCATTTGAGTCGACGCTCGCCCACCATGAGCGCAGACTTCGAATCCATCCACAACCACTACGAGCGGATCATCTTCGAGGCCGTTTCGACCTCGGCCAACAACTACCCGCAGATACCGCATGACCTGTTGGCCGACGTGGCTTGCGTGGCACTCAACCGACTGCCGCCGCGCTACATCCGCCACGACGTGGACCTGGTTTTCTACCTCACCGAAAACGAACGCGCCCACAACGAAGTGGCCATCGCCGAGGCGGTGAAATACGCGTTCGAGTTTGTGCAGGCCCGAAGCGCCATGCGCGCACGCGTCTAACGCCCCTTGAACCGCGCCGCGCGCTTCTCGACGAAGGAGCGCACGCCCTCGGCCCAGTCTTCGCTCGCGAAGATGCGTTTGCTGATAGCACCGAAGTCGGCCACCGCCGCGGCTGGCCCCTCTTCGACCGCCTTGATGGCATTCAGGCGCGTGGCCGCAACCGCCAGCGGTGCCTGCTCGGCGATGCGTTGCGCAATGGCGAGCGCCTCGTCGAGCACCTGCGCGTTGGGCACAACCTTTTGAACGAAGTTCAAGCGGAACGCGGTCGCGCTGTCGAACTCGTCGCCGGTCAGCAGGTACAACATCGCGTTGCCCAGGCCCGCACGCTCTGACATGCGCAGCGTCGCGCCGCCACCGGGCATCAGGCCGCGCTGCACTTCCTTCTGGCAAAAACGGCAATCGTCGCCGGCCACCACGATGTCGGCGCCCAGCATCAGCTCGATGCCGACCGTGAAGCAGATGCCCTTCACCGCCGCGATCACCGGCTTGGTACGGCGGCGGTAGCCCGGCTTGCCGAAGTCGTGCGGCTCGACCATGCCTTCAGGGATCAGCTTCTCGCCGCGCTCCAGGGCGGCCTGGACCGATGGCATGTCGAGCCCGGCGGTGAAATGGTCGCCCATCGCGTGCAACACGCCGACGCGCAACTCGGCCTCGTCGTCGAGCCGGGTGTAGGCCTCGCCCAGCTGGCGAAACATCTCGGGCGTCCAGCCGTTGCGCTTGGCTGGGCGGTTGATGCCGATCAGCAGCACGTTGCCGACCAACTGCGTGTCGATGCAACCTTCGGGCGGGGGCGGTGTGGTGGCGTGGATCTGCATAGGGTTTTCGCGTAGAGGTTCGGGGTCAGCCTGAATCATCCGACAGCCGAGGGCAAAACGTGACCCGCACGCGACTGCGGCCCTCAAAGCTTCGGCCTATCCTGCTGCTCTTATCCGTTTGCGTCGAAAGGCTTCCGCGATGTCCGCTCCCTTCCCCGACACCCCCGCGCCCGCACTCTGCGGACCGCTGCGCAAACCGCACCAGATGCTCGCCGAACAGACTTACGACGGCCACCTGTCCATCCACGACGACAAGACCGCCGAAGACCTGGGCCTGCGTGCCGGCCCGATCGAGGGGCCCACGCACTTCAGCCAGTTCGACCCGCTGCTGGTCCAGCTCTTCGGCCAGGCCTGGTTCGAGAGCGGATGCATCAGCTCGCACTACCAGAACATGGTGGTCGAAGGCGAAGAGGTGCGTGCTTTCGTGCAACCACCCGCCGGCAGCGAGAAGCTGGTGCGCATCTGGGCCGAAAAGAAGGACGGCACGCCGGTGCTCACCGGCACCGCCTCGATCGGTGAAGTGAGCGACACGGTCCATGAAATCCCACAGCGCATCGCCAAGCTGCGCCCGGCCATCGGCCTCGTGATCAACCGTGACCTGAAGGTCGGGCAGCGTGGTGCGGCAAAAGAGACCATCGCGATGGGCTTCGACCAGCACCTGGGCGGCCACTATCCGTTCACGTTGGCGTCCAAGCTCAAGGTCATCACCGAGCCGTCGCCCTGGTACACGCCCGAGGGCGGCACTGCATCGCCATGGGGCCGCGCGATCATCCCGATCGAGATGATCAGCGTGCTGCTCGGCAGCACCATCGACAAGGCAGATTTTCGCGCACGAAGGCCGGCGGTCGGGCTGTTCGCCGGCCAGCAGATCCGTCTGTTGAAGGGGCCTTTGTTCGTGGGCCAGGCCTACGACCTCGAGCGCGAAATCATCGCGCTCAGCGAAAGCGCTCGCACCGAGTCGTGCTGGATGCGCACGCAGGTGTTTGAAGCCGGCACGCGCACGCTCGTGGCCGAGATGATCTTGAACAGCGCGACGCTGAAGGCGTCTTACGCCGACTACGACAAAGACGCCCGCGAGCTGGGCCTCGTGAAGTGAACACCGGAGACAAGACCATGAGCACACGCGACACCGGAACCCCCGACCTGCTGGCCGATCTCGACGAAGGCGTGCTGACGCTCACCATGAACCGCCCCGACGCGCGCAACGCCTTGTCGCGCCCCATGGTGCTGGCGCTGCAGCACCAGCTGGTCGAGGCCGAGTTCAACCCCGCCGTGCGCTGCATCGTGCTCACCGGCGCGGGCAAGGGCTTTTGCGCGGGCGGTGACGTGAAAGGAATGGCGGCGGCTGGGGACGGCACGGTGGGCCAACGCACCATCGACGAAGCCATCCACCAGCAGCGCCACAACCAGCGAGAGACCGCTGGGCGGCTCTTCAAGATGCCCAAGCCGACCATTGCCGCGATCCCCGGCCCGGCGGCGGGCGCCGGTCTGGCGCTCGCTTTGGCCTGCGACCTGCGTGTGATGGCCAGCACCGCGATCATGACCACCGCCTTCGCACGCGTCGGCTTCTCGGGTGACTACGGCGGCACCTATTTCATGACGCAGCTCGTCGGCGCAGGCAAGGCACGCGAGTTGTTCTTGCTCAGCGAGCGGGTGTCGGCCGAAGAGGCGCTGCGCATCGGCCTCACCAACTGGGTGTGCCCGCCCGAAGCACTGGTCGACCGCGCGCGCGAGATCGCACGCCGGCTGGCCGCAGGCCCCACCGTGGCCTACCGCTACATGAAAGAAAACCTCAACCGCGCGATGGCGGGTGAGGTTGACGAGTGCCTGGACCTCGAAGCCACGCACCAGATTCACACCGGCCAGACCGAAGACCACCGCGAGGCCGCACGCGCTTTCGTCGACAAGCGCGAGCCCCTCTTCAAAGGCCGCTGATGCAAGCCATCCCACGCGACGCGGCGATCGCCGCCCTCACCGCCCCCGGCCAGCTGGGCGAGCTGGAAGACATCGTGGTGAACGGTCGCCGCCTGCGCGCCTTCAAGAACGCGCCTCCCACGTTGCGCGCCTACTACGAGGCCTACGTCACCGAGTTGCCGTTCCTGGTCTACGAAGGTGAGCGCCTGACGTTTGCGCAAGCCTGGCAACAGGCCTCGCGCATCGGCCACCTGTTGGTGCATGGGTGCGGTGTAAAACCCGGCGACCGCGTCGCCATCTCGATGCGCAACTACCCCGAGTGGATGCTGGCCTTCAGCGCCATCACCTCGATCGGCGCCGTGGCCGTGGCGATGAACGCCCACTGGCAGGCCGACGAGATGGCTTATGCCCTCACCGACTGCGGCGCCAAGGCGCTGTTCGCCGACGCGGAGCGGCTCGATCGCCTGGCGCAGCGCCCACCCATCGCCGGCTTGCACGTGCTGGCGGTGCGAGCCACCACGTTGCCGCCGGGCGCTCGTCACTTGAAGGCCGCCACCGAGGCCTTGGGCGACGTGCCCATGCCCCCGGTCGCCATCCAGCCCGACGACCTGGCCATCATGCTGTACACCTCGGGCTCCAGCGGGCGGCCCAAGGGTGTGCCGTCGACGCATCGCATGGTGTTGTCGGCCCTGCTCTCCTGGGAGCTCGACTACGCCATCTTCGACGCGGTGGCCGGCGTCGAGCGACCCGTGCCGACCGAGCAAGGCGGCACGCTGCTGGCCGTGCCGCTGTTTCACGTGACAGGGTTGCACTCGTCCTATCTCACCAGCTACCGTCTGCAGCGACGCATCGTCAGCATGTACCGGTGGGATGCCGAGAAGGCTGCCGAGCTGATCGACCGTGAGCGCCTCACCTCACTCACCGGCCCGGCCGCCGTCACTGGCGACCTGGTGCGTGTGGCGCAATCGGGCCGCTACAGCCTGGCCACACTCGCCTCGCTCGGCGGCGGCGGCGCACCGCGCGCGCCTGAGCAAGTGAAGCAGATCAAATCAAGCTTCACCCAAGCCGCGCCCAACATCGGCTGGGGCATGACCGAGACCAATGCGATCGGCGCCGGCATCGTCGGTGAAGACTACCTGGCCCACCCCAGCAGCTCGGGCCGCTGCTCGCAGGTGCTTGAAATCCGCGTCACCGACGAAACCGGCCGCGTGCTGCCCGCCGGCGAGCGCGGCGAGTTGTGGGTGCGCGGCACTTCGGTGTTCACCGGCTACTGGAACCTGCCGGAAGCCAATGCGCAGTCTTTCGACGGCGACTGGTTCCGCACCGGCGACGGTGCGGTGATCGACGCCGAGGGCTACCTCTACATCGTCGACCGCATCAAGGACCTGATCATCCGCGGCGGCGAAAACATCGGCTGCGGCGCCGTCGAGGCCGCGCTGCTGATGCACCCCGACGTGCACGAGGCGTCGGTGTACGCCGTGCCCGACGAACGCCTCGGCGAAGAGGTCGGCGCCACGGTGCACGGCTCGCCCACGCTTGACCTCGATGCGCTGCGCAGCTTTCTCGAAGGGCAACTCGCGCGCTTCGAGATGCCGCGCTACATCTTGAAGTCCGACCAGCCGCTGCCACGCACACCCTCCGGCAAGATCCTCAAGCGCCAGATCCGCGAAACCGCCGTCAAACACCTACTGTCAAAGGACGCCTCATGAAGACACGCATCACCGAAATGTTCGGCATCCAGCACCCCATCATCCAGGGCGGCATGCACTACGTCGGCTTTGCCGAGATGGCGGCGGCCGTGTCGAACGCCGGTGGCCTGGGCCTCATCACCGGCCTCACGCAACGCAGCCCCGAGCTGCTGGCCCAAGAGATCGCGCGCTGCCGCGAGATGACGAACAAGCCCTTCGGCGTGAACTTGACCTTCCTGCCGATGGTCAACACACCCGACTACCCCGGCTACATCAAAGCCATCATCGACGGCGGCGTGAAAGCGGTCGAGACGGCAGGCAACAACCCGCAGAAGTACCTGCCCGCGCTGAAGGAAGCCGGCGTCAAGGTGATCCACAAGTGCACCTCGGTGCGCCACGCGCTGAAGGCCGAGGCCATCGGCTGCGATGCCCTGAGCGTCGACGGTTTCGAGTGTGGCGGTCACCCGGGTGAAGACGACGTGCCCAACTTCATCTTGCTGCCGCGTGCGGCCGAAGAGCTGAAGATCCCGTTCGTCGCCTCCGGCGGCATGGCCGATGGCCGCTCGCTGGTGGCCGCACTCGCACTCGGCGCCGATGGCATGAACATGGGCACGCGTTTCATTGCGACGAAAGAAGCACCCGTGCACCAGAACGTGAAAGACGCCATCGTCGCCGCCACCGAGCTCGACACCCGCCTCGTGATGCGCCCGCTGCGCAACACAGAGCGGGTGCTGAAGAACGCGGCCGTCGATCGGCTGCTGGAGAAGGAGCGCACGCTCGGCACCGCGCTGACGTTTGACGACATCGCCGCCGAGGTGGCAGGTGTCTACCCGCGCATCATGATAGAGGGCGAGATGGACCTGGGCGCGTGGTCATGCGGCATGGTCGCCGGCTTGATCCGCGACGTGCCGACGGTTCAGGAACTGATCGACCGCATCATGGCCGAGGCCCACTCGATCATCAGCCAGCGGCTGGCGCGTTTCGACGCGGCTTGACGGGTCAGCGCCAAAGGCCCGTCGGGCCGTTCCCCAGCGGCTGCGGCTCACGCCGCGAGCGGCCCGCCGGGCGCATCAGGATCGTCGGAAAGCTCACCGGCAGCGTCTGCGGATAGTCGCGGCTGTAGTGCAGGCCGCGGCTCTCGTGCCGCATCAACGCCGAGCGCACGATCAGCTCGGCGCAGTCGACGAGATTGCGCAGCTCCAGCAAGTCGCGCGTGACGCGGAAACTGCCGTAGTAATCGTCGATCTCGCTGCGCAGCAAGTGAATGCGGTGCAACGCGCGCTCGAGGCGCTTGGTGGTGCGCACGATGCCGACGTAGTTCCACATCAGCAAACGCAGCTCATCCCAGTTGTGCGAGATGACGACCTGCTCGTCGGCGTTTTCCACCTTGCTCTCGTCCCAGGCCGGCAGCGGCGGGTGTGCACCGTCGGCACGCGCGAGGATGTCATCGGCGCAGGTCTTGCCCAGCACCACACATTCGAGCAACGAGTTGCTGGCCAGCCGGTTGGCGCCGTGCAGCCCCGTGTAAGTGGTTTCGCCGACCGCAAAGAGACCGGGCAGATCGCTGCGGC
>JACMKJ010000057.1 GCA_014380155.1 Rhizobacter sp.
ACCGCCTCCACCGGCAACGGGGTGGTCGGCCACGTCGCCGCCCCTCTCGGCCGGTGGCTCCGGCAGTGCGAAGGTGGCCATGGACGCGTCGGGGCGCGCGCTCGCCGTGTGGCTCACGTTGCGCGCCGGCACCCTCATCGACGACGACCTGATGGTCAGCCGCTACGAGCCTGCCTCCGGCTGGAGCACACCCCAAACGCTCGAATCGCGCCTGGGCGACGTGACCCGTTTCGAGATCGCGATGGAGCCGGCCTCGGGCCGCGCGGTCGTGCTCTGGGCTCAGGCCAGCGACACCAGCAACAGCGGCGCCTGGGCGCGGCACTTCGATCCCGCCGGCGGCTGGACGCCGGTGCAGGCCCTCAGCACCGCCAGCGGCGTGGTCGATGTGCTGAGCGTGGGCATGGACGTGCAAGGCAATGCCGTGGCCGCCTGGTCGCAGCTCGATGGCTCGCGCTTCAGCGTGTGGGGCAACCGTGGCAGCGCGGCGGGCACCTGGGGCAGCGCGCAGTTGCTGGAAAACATGGACGAGCTCGGCCGTGTCGACGGCAACCCGCGCATCGCCGTGGCGCCGCAAGGCGACGCGATCGTGGTGTGGCAGGCCAGTGGCGGCACGGTCGCCGACCGCGGCACCTGGACCAACCGCTACACCGCCGGTGGCACCTGGGGCACGGCAGGCCAGCTCGTGTCGGTGTCGGGTGGCTCGGCCCCCGACATCGCGATCGATGCCAACGGCAACGCGGTGATGGTGTGGTCTCAGATCGATGCCGTTTCGGCCACCGAGATGTATGCGCTGATCCAGGCCAAGCGCTACCAAGCGGGCGCCTGGGGCGCGCCGATCCAGGTGGCGCGCGAACTGGGCGCCAACAGTGTGCTGAGCACCGTGCACGTGAAGATGAATGCAGCCGGCGCGGCGCTGGTGGCGTGGGGGCAGGGCGATCAATCGATTCGAGCGACCCTGGCCGAGTCGGGCGGCCGCTGGCCCGCACCGAGCATCGTGAAACCGGTCGGCTCGCGTGCGGCCTCCACCGGCGTGCGCACCGCCATTGACCCCCAAGGCCACGCCTTCGTGGCCTGGTCGCAAGGCAACGATGGGGGCACGGTCGACACCCTGTTGAGCGCCCGTACCGTGGCAGGCGGCTGGGTGGCCGGTGCGCCTCACGACAGCATCGCCGAGATCGCCACCGACCCGTCTATCGCGATGGATGAGCGCGGCAACGCCTGGTACCTGTGGACGCAGTACATGGGCTCGACCATCGGCACGCAGATCGTGGCGCGGCGCTTCACCTCGGGGCGCTAACTTCCACATCAACCCGCCTCAATCTTTCGACTCACTCATTAGGAACCCACATGACCCGCACTCTTCTTGCAGCCCTTGCCGTGACCGCCGTGCTGGCCTCCGGTTGTGCCTCGGTGGCGGTGACCGACCAGGCCATCGTCGATCGCACCGCGTTCGCACTCGGGCTCGACAAGACCGCCTTCACCATCAGCAACCGCGTCGATGAAGGCACGACCACACGTTATGCCGTGAAGACCAAGGCCGGCCAGGAATACAACTGCTTTGTCGGCGGCTCGTTCAGCGTGGTGGGGCGCTCGGTGTCAGAGGCCATCTGCACGCGCAAGGGCGAGCCCGCCAAGAACCCTCTGCTGCGCTGAAGTTGATGAGCGCCGCGCTGCTGACCCCCACGCTTCAGGCCTGGCAGCGCCAAGGGCGTTACGTCGACTGGCGGGGTCGCCGTGTGTTCGTGGCCCAGGCCGGGCGCGGCCCGGCGCTGCTGCTGATCCATGGCTACCCGATCGGCTCTTACGACTGGCACGCGGTGTGGGAGGCGCTGGCCACACGCTTCACCCTCATCGCGCCTGACATGCTGGGCTTGGGCTTCTCCGACAAACCGGCCGGCCACGCCTACTCGCTGCAAGACCATGCCGACCTGCACGACGCGCTGATAGAGCGGATGCAGCTGAAGCGCCTGAGCGTGATGGCGCACGACCTCGGCGTGAGCGTGGCGCAAGAGCTGCTCGCGCGCCAGCAAGTCGACGCGCGCCGCCCGCGCATCGAATCGGTGGTTCTGCTCAACGGCGGCTTGTGCCCCGAGGCCTACCAACCGCGTGTGATCCAGCGCCTGCTTTCTTCACCGCTCGGCCCCTGGATCGGGCCGCACATTCCGCGCTCGGCGTTCGACCGCTCGGTGCGCAAGCTGTTCGGGCCCAAGACACCGGCGTCGGCTGCGTTGCTCGACGACTTCTGGCGCCTGGTCACGCACAACGACGGCCTGCAGGTGGCGCACACGCTCGGGCGGTTTTATGTGGATCGGCTGGCCTTGCGCGACCGGCTCGTCGAGCCGCTGCTGCGCCGCACGGTGCCGGTCCGGCTGATCAACGGCGCTGCCGACCCTAACTCAGGCCGTCACATGGCCGAACGTTATCGAGACCTGGTGCCCGGCGCCGACATCGTGAGCCTGGAGCATGTGGGCCACTGGCCGCAGATCGAAGCGCCGCAAGCGGTGCTGGCCGCGGCCATGCCGTTCATCATCGGGCAGGCGGCGTGAATGCCGCGCGGCCTAGAGTGGCAACTCGGTGAAGTAACGCCCACCGTGGTAAATGAGCGGCAATGCGCCTTCGCGCCGTTCGCAGCGCTCGACCTCGCCCACGAAGATGATGTGGTCACCCTCTTCGTACTGGCTGCGGTTGAAACACTCGAACACCGCGGCGCTGCCTTCGATCACTGGCGCGCCACCGGCGCCACGGCGAAAGGTGACACCGGCAAAACGGTCGATGTCTTTGGAGGCAAACCGCTCGGCCAGCGTGCGCTGCTCGGCCGCGAGGATGTTGATGGCGTAGTGCGAGCCGGCGCTGAATGCCGGCATCGAGCCCGCCCGCTTGGACAGGCTCCACAGCACCAGCGGCGGGGAGAGTGAGACCGAGTTGAACGAGTTGGCGGTGAGGCCCACGGGCCGGCCGTTCGGGTCGAGCGAGGTCACCACCGTCACCCCGGTCGCGAAGCTGCCCAGCGCGGCGCGAAACTCCTGCGGCGAAAAGCTGGGGGTGACCGGGCGTAGCAACGCATTCATGCGCCGATTGTGGCGGACACGGCCAAACAGGGCCAACTCCTATCTAGGGGGTCTCTCTTGAGAGGTCAATGTGAGCACTACACTGCCGCCGCATGAGACTTATTCACGCTCTCGTGCGGTTGACGGCCACCGTGGCGGTGCTGGTTGGCGCTGCTGGAGCCACCGCGTCGAGCGGCGGTCATTGCGCCGAGTGGGCCCGTCGCCTGCCCAATCTGAGCCGCGCGCTGTGCGAGCAGGCC
>JACMKJ010000595.1 GCA_014380155.1 Rhizobacter sp.
ACTTCCCGCATCTGGTGGCCGGCCCGATCCTGCATCACAAGGAAATGATGCCGCAGTTCGCGCGGCCCGACATCTTCCGGTTCAGCGCCGAACGGCTCGCTGATGGGGGCGTGATTTTCATCCTGGGCCTGTTCAAGAAGACCGTGCTGGCCGACTCGTTTGGCGGCTATGCCCGGCCGGCGTTCGCCGCCGCACAAACGCAAGCGGTGAGCCTGTTCGAGAGCTGGGGCGCGGCGCTGTCGTACACCTTGCAGATCTACTTCGACTTCTCGGGCTACTCCGACATGGCCATCGGCCTGGCGCTGATGATCGGCGTGCAGTTGCCCATGAACTTCCACTCGCCCTACAAGGCGCGCAACATCGCCGAGTTCTGGCGGCGCTGGCACATGACGCTGTCGCGCTTCCTGCGCGACTACCTCTACATCCCGTTGGGCGGCAACCGCCGGGGCCTGGCAAGACAACAGGTCAACCTGATGGTGACCATGCTGCTCGGCGGCCTGTGGCACGGCGCCGGCTGGACCTTCGTCATCTGGGGCGGGTTGCATGGCTTCTACCTGGTCGTGTTTCATGCCTGGCGGCGCCTGGTCGAGCGGCTCGGGCTGGGCCACCCGCACCCGATCACCGCACGCATCAGCGCGCCGATCTCATGGCTTGCCACCTTCCTTGCGGTGGTGGTTGCCTGGGTGTTCTTTCGCGCGGCCGACTTGCCCACCGCACTGACCCTGCTGCGCGGCATGGCGGGGCAACACGGCGCCGTGTTGCCCGACCAGATCATTGCCCTGGTGCCCGCGCTCGGCCACATCGCCGACGGCGCGGGAAAGGTCGCCTACTTGGCCGATGGCACGGTGATGGGTTGCGTGGAGATGGCGCTGATGATCGGGCTCGGCCTGGCCATCGTGGTGGCCGCGCCCAACCTGCCGCAACTGAGCACACGCTGGCGCTACCTGCTCGTGTTGCCGTGCGCGGCGCTCGCCTTGCAGCGGGTGCTGTACGGGCAGGCGTCGGAATTTCTCTACTTCCAGTTCTGAGGCCGGCGCATCGTGAAGAAGCTGCTCGCCCTGGCCTGTCTCGTCAGCTTGTCGATCGCCTTGTTCGTGGCGGTGTTCTCGGTCGTGCACCGGCCCCTGGTGGTGGGCGAGATCCAGAAAAACCTCGACTACAAGCTCGCCTATGCGAGGCAGCTCGCGTCGCCGAAAATCGTCGTGCTCGCCGGCAGCAACGGGCGCTACAGCCACCGCTGCGAGGTGCTGACGGCTGCGCTCGACAAGCCGTGTGTCAACGCGTCCATCGGCGTGGGCATCGGGCTCGACTTCCTGCTCGACCAATGGCGCCCGGTGCTGCAGCGCGGAGACATCGTCTACATGCCCCTCGAATACGGCCAGTACCGTTTCACAAAAGCCGAGATGCATGGCGGGCTGCAAAACGCCCTGATGGTGCACAGCCAGCGCGACTACCTGCTCTCGCTCGACGCACAACGCATCAGCGCCGCCTACGGTTCGTTCGATCTGCCGTTCCTGATCCATGGACTGGCCGAGATGGCGCTCGATAGCCGCGGCTTTCGCCGCCGCAGCAGCACCGCCAGCCTCACGCCGCAAGGCGACGAGCAGGGCCACACCGCCGAACTGGGACGGCCCTATGTGACTGCGTTGCGCGCGTTGCAGGCGGAAAGCTCCCTGGTTCCAGAGCGCTCGGACACCATCACGGTGCTGGTGGCTTTTTTGCAGCAGGCGCGACACGCCGGTGTCACCGTGGTCGGTGGGCTCCCCAGCGTGCCGGACAGTGTGGCGGTGGCACAGGCCGACATCGACCGCTTGCGCCGGCTCTATGAGGAAAACGGGCATCTCTTTCTGGTCTTGCCGCATCAATCACGCTACCCGTTGGCATGTTTCTACGACACGCTCTATCACCTCAACGAAAGCTGCCAGCTGGCGCACAGCGCAGCGGTCGCCACCCATCTCGCAGGCTCCCTTGGCAAGCCCTGACACAGACTTGTTGACGATTCAAGTCACGCCCCCTGGCAACGGCGGAGTCAGCGACTACGCGCAATGCCTGCAAACCGAGTGGGCGACGCAGGGCGAAGCGTCGATCGTGATCGCTTTGTCAAAAGATCTTGCCGCCGAGCGCCCGCTGCGAACCCGCGTTGGCGAACAACTCGGCGGCCGCCCTGCGCACAACTGCTCAGTGGTGTTGCACTTCTCTGGTTATGGCTATGGCCACCGCGGGCTGTGCTTCTGGCTGCTCGACGAGATCGCGGCCCTGCGGCGTGACGGCGTGCGGCTGGTGGTGGTCTTTCACGAGCTGTTCGCCTCCGGCCCACCTTGGCGGTCGGCCTTCTGGGTGTCTCATCTGCAAGCGCTCATCGCGGCGAGACTCGCACGCCAGGCCAACGCGCTGTGGACCAACACCGAGCACCACGCCAACTGGCTGCGCCAGACCGTCGGGCCGCGTGTCCCCGTGCGCGTGCGGCCGGTGTTCTCGAATGTCGGCGAGCTTGAGGCCCCGCCTGCCGTGGAGGCGCGAAAGCCGCAAGCCGTCGTGTTCGGTTCGGCCTCCACACGGCAACGTGTTTTCGACGCCCTGCACGGCCACGGCGACGCACTCCGACGCCTCGGAGTCGAGAGCCTCGTCGAAGTGGGCAGCGGGAACCCGTCCAAGCAGGCGCAAGCAGGGCTGCCGAGCCAATTTCTCGGCCGTCTTGACGCGGCCGACCTGGGTCCGCTCTTGCAGCTGTCCCGTTTCGGTCTGCTCGACTACCCGCCGCAGTACCTGGGGAAGTCGGGCGTCTTCGCGGCTTACGCATCACACGGTTGTGTCGTGCTCAACACCTGCCGGCCTGGTCCCGGTACCGACGGCTTGATGGCAGATCGCCACTACCTGCTCGTGCCGGCACCCGCCGGCGCCAGGCTCGGCGAGGCCTCGCTCGATGCCCGCGCGGTCGCGCTAACGCGCTGGTACACGCCTCACAGCCTGCCCCGCCAGGCGCGTGAGCTTCTAGCCCTGGCGCGCAAGGGCTAAGGTTCGGTTACCCCATCGGCAGCGACAGCGTCACCGGGCCGATCTCTCAGCTTCTTCGCCGGCACGCCGCCCCAGATCTCATACGGCTCCACTGAACGGGTGAGAACCGAGCCTGCCGCAATGATGGCGCCCTGCCCGATCGACACCCCCTTGAGCACGACCACGTTGGCGCCGATCCACACGTCACGCGCAATGTCGATGCGCGCCTCTGCCCCATCGCTCTGATAGCCCATCGGGACGTCTCGGCTCGCAAAGCCGTGATCGTGGTCGATGAACTTGCTACCCGACGCGATCAGCGTGTTCGAACCTACGCTGATACCCACCCTGATGTTGAACTCGCATCCCGCTCCGATGAACACCTCGTCGCCGAACACCAGGGTCGGGCCTGGTTGATAAATTCCGTCGAATTTGAAGTACGAGCCCTGCTCGAGCAGACACCGCGCGCCCAGACTGACCTGGTGTGGCCAGGTGACGAACATCTTGCTCAACACCGTCCCCGGCCCGAGCTTCATGCCCAGCGCTCGCCAAACCATCGAGCGCAGGAAAGCCGTGCCATGGCGTTTGGCCATGGCTCGCAAGCGAAAGACCGCTCTGGGGAAGACCGATTCCATGTCGTGACGCACACACTCAGAACGAGGCGGGCGACTGACGCTGGTAGTGCGAGGTCACGCTCTCGCGCTTCGACCGTGCCTTCGATGGGTGCAGGTCACTGCCCTTGCGCACCAGCAGGCACAACTGGTCGCCCGAGGGCGAACCTTGAACGCCCAGGGCGCGCAGCACACGTGCCGCCGCCTGCAACCCGAAGCGCGAGGTCGGGCTGGAACCATCGAGCGGATAGCCCCACGAGGACTCGATCTCGAACCCGTGCCGACGCAGCACGCGCTCGAACGGAAACAGGAAGATCGGCAAGATGTGTGTCGGGTCACCCAGCGCGTCGAACTGCTTCAGCTTGCCCAGCAGCAGGTAGCGCAAGCGGGCTTCGAGCGAATGCACGTTGGGTGTGGTCAGCAGCATCGCTGCGCGTGGCGCCAGCACTCTGTGCAGTTCGGTCAGCAGCGAGCCCAGGTTCTCGATGTGCTCGAACACCTCGACACTGACGACCAAGTCCACTGATTCGTCTGCGAGGGGGGTCACGCACGCGTCAAGGTCGCACTCGATGAAACTGATGCTGGGGCTTGGCGTGGGTGGCGGAGCGATGTCGAGGCCGCACAGGTTCGTGTAGCCCAATTCAGCGAGCCGATTCAGCATGGCCCCACTGCCGCACCCCAGGTCGACGATTCGGGAGTCTCTGGCCGCCTGGATCGACTGGATCTTTTCGAGAACATGCGGGTGCAAACCAGCGTTGGCGCGTTCTTCGAGTTTCATGTGGAGAGTCTCCAGAAAAATGTCAGGCCCGGCCGCCCGTCATCACATCGAGCAACCGCGGGCAGACGTACTCCGCCGCGCGGTAGGTCGCCACCAGCGCAACGATCGTGACGGCAACGATCAAGAAATACGCGGCAAAGGTTGCCTCCGGGCTGGCCGGAGCGATGAAAGCAAAGTAGGCACGTCGCACAGCGGTCAGCAAGGGCTCATGCGCGACGAACACAAAGAAGCTGTACTGCGACACGTGCCTCAAGAATCTGTACGCCCATGGAAAGCTGAAAAGCCTGCCGCTGAGATACAACGTGGCCACGATGCCGCACAGCACCCACAACGCCTGACCGAGGGGATGGCCGTTCACCTCGAATGCCCTCAGCGCGATCCAGCCAAGAATGCAAACCCAGCCTGCTCGGTCGGCAAAGAAGATCGACTTGCCGATGAGGGAAAGATGTGCCCCGGCGACGAAAAAAAACAAGGCGTCGTTCGAAATCACACCGTTCCGGATGCCGATGGTCCAGCCGACGAGCATCAGGAAGGTGACCCATCCCCTCGAAATCCGGATCGCCGCATAGATCAGCGGCGTCAGCAGCACAAGAATGAAAAGATCCCGCAAGAACCAGAGGTGGTAGAGGTACAGCTGGGAGATGTCGCCGAAGGTGAGCCAGAAGAACTGCAGTAGCGAGAACTCGATCACCGGCTCACTCCACACGCTCGTGCCGACAAAAAACCGAGCGAGAAACGGCAGCTGTTGAGCCAAGGCAATCGCTCCCATGCAGAGCGATGTCCACAAGATCAAAGGCAGCAACACGCTGCGGGTACGCGACCCGATCTTGCTCACGAACCAGCCGGTTCCTGGTGCGAAGTTTCGGAAGAGTACGTACCCGGCAATCAGAAAGAACACCGGAACCCGGATCCCACCCAGCCCATTGGCGACGAAGTCCACGATGAACTGCAGCGTTGGTGCGCCTTGAAGTCTCTCTATGAAGTTCCCGCCGGATTGGTTGTGATAGAAAACGACCAGGGCAATCAACGGCAAGCGAACGGTGGCGAGCCGATTGAAGGTCTCGGCCTCTGTCGCAACGGGCGATGACACCCCGGCAGAAGACACCAACGCGCTTGGCAAGGAAGCTTCTCCTCCCGCCTGAAGTGGCTTGGTTCCGTGCATGTGCTGTCGCGTGAGTGGAAGCGAGGGCCTACAGGGTCAGCAGTGCTGCGCGCAGATCGGTGGCGATCCGCGCGCCCAGGTAGAGGCAACCATCTACGTTCGGGTGCACGCCATCGGCAGAAAGGTAGAGGTCGCCGTTGCCATCGCCGGCCCGCGCCGCGCTGGTGCCGGTGCCGGTCTGCCAGGGGCCGCTCGCCACCGCGCTGGCACCGGCGCTGTTGACCCAACCGCCCTGGAGGTTGTCGAGAAACACCCACAGGCCGCCGGCCGCCTGCAACGCGGCCTTGATGGCGTCGGCCTTCGACAGCGCGACCGGGTCGGTCGGTGTCGACTGTCGTGGCGCCCAGGGGCCGGTCGCCACCAACACCGACTCGGGCAACGCCGCCCGCAGCTGGGTGTAGTACTGGTTCACGGCGGTGCTGAAGCCCGCGCGGGCCGCAGCCGCGCTGGGGTAAGGGGCAGCCGCAATCGAGTTGTTGTCGTTGATGCCGCCAGCGGTCAGGAACAGGTCGGGCTGCGCGTCGACGCTCGAGGGCAGCCGGGCAGCGAATGCATTGCCGGGGTTGAGTGTGTCGCCGTTGGCGGCGTTCGGCGCATAGCCCGTGCTGCCGATCGCGTCGAGATCGACATGCGCGATGCCGAGCAAGGCTGCGGCCTCCCAGAACGGCCCACCACGCCATTGCAGGCCGCGAGCCCCGCCATATGAATCTGCCATCGCGGCGAACGATGCTTCGGCCGAACGGTCCCAGGCCACGAGTGTGTCGCCAGGCCCTGTGGCGATGGCACACGGCCCCTGTGAACTCCAGGTGTAGACCGAGATCTGCCGGCGCTGGCGGGCACCGAAATCAAACTGCACAAAGGTGTTGGGGGCCGACAGCGCCGCGCCTGCCATCCCACCCTGCAGCGTGGTCCGAATGAGTGTCGGCGTCATGTAGTGGCCATCGGCAACGAGCGTGATCGTGGGGTCGCTGCCGGCAAAAAGGATCTCGAACGCAGCCCCGTCGAACTCGAAATGCAACCCGCAGACACCCACGCTGTTCATGGTGGCGGCCCGGTGCCCGCGTTGCATTGGGTGCACCACGTTGCCCTCGATCACGGCCCCACCCAGGCGCGTCCACAGCTCGCGGCGCCGGCCCCACACCTGGGGGATGGTGGCCAGGCTTTGGTCGGTCGAACCGAGCGCTGGGTAGACCCGCGCGCCGCTGCCGAACGCTGAAGCCGCAGAGTTCGCCATGCCCTGGGTGACGGCGAGCGGTGTGCCGCTGCTGACCGCCAACGGCGCTCGGGCGAGTGCTGACTTCAGGCGCTCCAGGGCCGGTGTGGTGGGGAGCACAGGCGGTGGCGGCACCGGGGCGGGTGCAGGCGGAGCGCTTTCATCGCCGCCTCCACCACAACCCGCCAACAGCGAGGCCGAGCCGTGTACGGCCGCCAGCGCAAAGAGTTGCCGCAGGGCGAGCCGGCGCGACAGCTTGGTCGAGTCGGACGTGCGCACCTTTGTCGATTCCATCGTGCTCATCGGTTCAAGCCCCAGGTTGGCCCGGCAGCTCCAACGCCAGCACGCGGCGATAGAGGCTCAGGTAGTTGTCAATCGCTGCATCGGCAGCAAAACGCGCGGCCCACTGCTGACCTGCGGCGCTGGCGCGCTCGCGCTCGTCTGCCGGGCGCTTCAACAGCGCCACCAGCACCTGAGCGCCGGACTGAGCCCAGTCGCCCAACGCTTCCGGGCGCGCCAGCCGGGGCAGGTACACCGCAGCGTCTCCACCCACCTCGGTCATCGGCGCATCACCGGTCGTGACGACGGGGCAGCCACAGGCGAGGGCTTCAACGATGGGCCAGCCAAAACCTTCGGCCAGGCTCGGAAACAGCAGCGCCTCGGCATGTGAGTACAAGGCTTCGACCACGTCGTTGCCCAAGCCGCTCAGAAAACGCACCTCGCCGGGCGGCGGCACATGCGCGAGCGCCTCTTGCACCGCTGCACCTGGCGGCGGGCTGAGCATCCACAGCGGCAACGGCGTGGCCCCCTCGCTCAAAGCAGAGTGCACATAGCTCGCATACAAGCGCACCACGCCGGCACTGTTCTTGTACCACTGCCCCCCACCCACGTGGAGCAGGCAGCGGCGCTCGTCGGCCGGCAAGCCGGCCTGGCGCAGCACCTGCAGCGCTGCGGCATGCGCCAAGGGGCGGTAGGGGTGGTTCAGGCCGTTGTAGACCACCTCCGAGGTCACAGGCTTCACACCGCCGAAGTAGTGCAGGTCGGCGCGTGACTTCTGCGAGATCGAGATGAAGTGGCGCGCACGCCTGAACCCGCTGCGGATGTAGCGCTGGTAGACCCGCCCGGTGGCGGAGGTCGGGTTCTCCGGTATGTCACCGAGCGCCGAGCGCAGTGCGAGCAGATCGTGGCAATGCACCACGTGGGGCCGGTGGGCCGCGTGCGGAATCCACGGGCCCAGCGCCTGGTCGCAAAACACGTACAGCGTGTCGGGTGCGTCGTGCCGCATCGCGGCACCCATCTCGCGGGGGAACAGCAGGTACTGATCCACGTAGCCTGCCCACTTCGACAAACGGCCCGCCGGCACGCGCCGGTGCATCACGGCCTGCGGTTGCCTCAGCACGACCTGGTGCCCGCGCGCGCGGTAGGCGGCCAGCAGCATGCGCGCAAAATGCGCCTGGCTGTGCGAACCCAGGAATGTCGGGTGGGTGTAAAGCACGATGTTCACGCCGCGCCCTGCCCGCGCAGCCACCGGGCCGGCGCCAGGCGCCTGGGCAACAACGGCAGCAAACAGGCCACCACGCCCTTGAAGGTGAGCAGGGCACTCAACGAGAGGCTCGCGAAACGCAGGCACTCGGCTCGGCGCCCGCCCGCCCAGGCACGTGAGGCACAACTGAAGTAGCCCAACGCCGCCTTGCGCCGGGCCAGTGGGCGAATGCTTGCAAGGCGTTTGTCCCGGGCCATCTCGCGCCAGCAAGCTGCGGAGCCTTGCAGCCATGCCAGGTCACCTTGGCTGCTCAAGCTGTTCTCATGAGCGCGCCATGCGCTCAATCGTTGAGGGATGTACCAAGCGCCGTCTGCGCTGGCGCACAACAGGTAGGCCAGCCACAGGTCGTAGGCCGGCCCCGCGTGGTCGGGCAGCACGGCCGGCAAGGCACGGCGGCGAAACAAGGCTCCCATCGCGACGGGGAGGGTCTGCAGGCCTACCAGGTGGACAAAAGGCCGGTGCATGCCCTCGGCCAAACCGGCACGGCCATACACCGCGGAGTTGAGATCGCTCTGTGCATCGAGCCGGCGGCCCCACGTGTCGATGACCCAGTGGTCGCAAAACGCCACGGCCGCGCACGGCTCGCGCAAAAGCACGTCAGCCAGGCGCTCCACGAAGTGGGGCGCCAGCCAGTCGTCGTGGTTCAGCACCGCGATGAACTCGCCTTGCGCCACACCGAAAGAAGCCCAGTGGTTGCGCGCGACACCCAGCGCCGGCACGTTGTGCCGATAACGCAGACGGGCATCGCGAAAGCTGTCGGTGACACGGCGCAGGCTGTCGTCGGGCGAGTCGTCGCTGACGATCACTTCGAGCTCGGCCCACGATTGGTTGAGCGCACTCGCGATCGCCACCGACAGGTGATCCACCCGAGACTTGTAGGTGGCAATGACGATGCTGACGAGCGGCCTGGTCATGTTGCCGCCTTCACGGTGCCGCTTCGCAGCACAGTACGAACTGGAACCCGAACAGGCCTGGAAAGCGCCGCAGCGCCCAGCGGTCGACCGCCGCCGAAAGCCGCGCACCCAGGCGCCGTGATAAGGGGAAGCCGCCGTCGGCTTGGCGCGTGATCACCGCAAAGCCGGCGTCACGCACCAGTTCATCGGCACCCTGCCAGTCGAAGAACCGCACGTGGGTGCGGTCCATCAGGCCGCCTTCAGTGTAGCGAAAGCGTCCCGCCAGAAACTGTAATCGCTGCTTCCAGAACAGCACGTTGGGCAAGGCAACCACCAGGCGGCCACCTGGCTTGAGGCGCTCACGCAGGCGCAACAGCACCTGCTGCGGCGCATGCAGGTGTTCGAGCACATGCGAGCACACGATGCAGTCGAATTCGCCGAGCGGGGTGGGGTCGAAATCGTTGAGGTCGGCGACCACCACCCGGTCGAGGCCCTGGCGGGCGTGGCCGGCCTCGGCCTCGCTGTAGGTCACGCCCACCACGGTGCAAGGGAGCGCGGCCTTGACCGCGGCGCCAAACACGCCGCCACCGCAGCCGACATCGAGCAGAGTGCGAGTGCCCGCGGGAATGCGCCGCAAGACCGCCGGGTTGACCGACTCGTAGATCATGAGCTTGCCGCTTTCAGGCGCACGTGGCGCCGCAGTTGCCAGAAGAAGTAGCCAAAGGCGACCACGGTGCTGACGAGCCCGGTGGCCGCATTGATCATGAAACTGCCGCGCACGGTGGACACGTCGACCAGGCTCGCGGCCAGCACGGTGGCCAGCACGCCGGTCGAGACCGTCAAACCGATGGGCAGCACCCAACCGCGTGCACACCCGATGCTGTACAGCGTGCCACCCCAGGTGGCGAGTGTGGCGGCCACGACCATCCACACCAGCTCGGACTGCAGTGCGCCGTAACCCCCCCCCAGCACCCACAGGATGGGGGCGGGGAACGCCAATGCAAACGTGACCAGCGTGGCCAGCAGTGCGGCGTAGAACGCATTGATGCTGGCAAAGCCCGCCGCCAGCCGGGCCGGTTCTTCATGGCGGGCAAAGTAGGGGTGCACCATTGCCGCCGAGACGGCGCCAATCACCGTGAACAACGCGCCCAACCGGCTCAGGGCCCCCATCTCCGCCACCCGCTCGGCGCTGCCGAAGATGCCGA
Organism: Rhizobacter sp.; assembly: GCA_014380155.1. Taxonomy (GTDB): domain Bacteria; phylum Pseudomonadota; class Gammaproteobacteria; order Burkholderiales; family Burkholderiaceae_C; genus Rhizobacter. The sequence continues at coordinate 10,397 of JACMKJ010000595.1, forward strand.
TCAACCACAGCGCAAGTTGGCTGCTCAGCACGTAGTAGATCGAGTTGGGCGCCTGCTTCCACAGGTGCTGTTTCAACGCCGGTGTGTGGCCGCCTGCGGGCTGGGCCGGCAGGTCGACGTGGGTGTCGAGGTGGCGGGTGAGCACCACGAAGCAGGCTGCGGCCACACCGAGATTCACCAGGCAGGCGATGGTGGCGTCAAGCATCCACCAGGCCGCCGCCATCAAGAGGCCGAGCTTGACGAGGTTGACCCCGAGGTCGAGTTTTTGCTGCAGGGCCACGTGGCCCAGCAGTCGCGCGATCGACAGCACCAAGCCGGCACGCGCGGTGAGCGCTGCCGTGGCGACGATCATCACGGTGAGCGCTGCCACTTGCCAGGGCCCGGCCTGCTGGCGCAGCAGAAAGATCACGAAACACGGCAAGAGGATGGCAAACGAGACCCAGGCCAGGCGGCGATGCAGGCGGTTGGCATCGGCCACCAGCTGCCCCAGCGCCCGCGGTTGAGCCATGAGGCGCCCACCAATCGCCATCACTGCGGTGGCCAGGCCAAGGTCGGTGAAGATGACGGCCATGCTGGTCATGCTCAGTGCCAGCGTGTAGTAGCCATATTGCGCCTGCTCCATGTGGCGCACGAGCACGATGCCCGCACCGAAACCGATCAGTTGCACCGCCAGCTGTGCTGACGCGAAGCTGCCCAGCCGGGCCATGCGTTGGCGGGTGATCAGTGCGCTCATGGTCGGCCCGGGGTACGTGCCATCCATGGGCGGCGTTGGGGTGGGCGCGACACGCGCGCCCACCGCTGCCGGCCGGCGGGCTCGGCAGCGGCAAGCCACTGAGACGGGGCAGGCTGCAGCGCCACGCGGCACGCTGCGATGCACAGCCCGGCGAACAGCCAGCCATACACCGTGATCGACCCGTGGCCGGAGATCTGCCCGAGCAGCAAGGTGTAGCCGGCGTAGGCAAACAACATCATCGGCAACGGGTCGGAGGCACGGCGTGTGGCCGACAACACCTGGCGCAGCAGCCACACCACCAGCGCGGCACGAAAGACGATGTAGCCAGCGCCGAACAGCGGCCCCAGGTCGACCATGTGGCGTGCAAAGTCCGTCTCGGCCAATTGGCCCGGCATCACGCCGTCCACGGTGGCGCGCATCAGGATGCTCGCGTTGCTGCCATAGCCCAGGCCGTAGCCCAGGGCCGGCACTACATCGACCAGGCGAATGAAATCGACAAAACCGTAGAGCGCCCGTCCGAACACCCCGCCTTCGAAACCCGTTTCGGCTGCCGCGGCTGAATTCCAGCGGTTGACGAAGGCCGAAAAGCCTTCTGGAAAAAGCACCGGGTAGAGCACGGCGGCCAGCAGCACGAGCGTGGTGGGCAAGACGATGGCTTTCGCTTTCAGCGCCGCGCCGCGCCCCACGATACCGATGGACACCGCGAACAGGCCCGTCATCAGGCACTGCAACAAGGTGCCGCGGCTCCCGCTCAAGGCAACGCAGCTGAGCACGGCGGCGGCGGCCACGAGCAGGGTCAACAACGACACCCTGCGCCGCGCCGCAGGCACCAGCAGAAATGCCAACACAAACGCGCAGGCCGTGGCCACGAACTGCTGCTGGCCTGCAGTGGAGGTGAAGGGGCCGCTCGGCCTGAGACGCTCGGCATTGAGCCCCAGGCCCTTGAACTGCAACTCCTTGTCTGCCGCGATGCCCACGTTGATGGGCGCGTTCATCGGCGAGAAGAACTGCACCGCCACGAGCACCGCGATGGGCACCACCAGCCACAAGGTGATCTTGCCGAAGCGCGTGAGGTCGGCGGCCCGAAACTGCTCGCCCACCAAAAAGGCCAGCGGCACATAAAGGAAGTAGCTGCGCCAGCCATTCACCCCCAGCAGCGCGCGCGTGTCGCTGACACCCCCCACCGACGTTTGCAAGCCAAGCCACAGCACACCCAGGATGCCCATGACCACGCTGAGCCGCAAGAAGCCACTGTGGCGAGGCCACAGCCCGAAACGTGTGGCCAGCACATAGGCATAGATCAGGAAGGGGTCGCGGATGAAGAAGATGTACTGCCCGAACTGCGGTGCCACGTACTTGCGGATCGAGCCCTCGAAGATGGCCAGCAGGTAGATCAGCAACACCACCGACACCAGGCGCTTGCGGGCGAGCTCATTCACACCGACTGCGATGGCCGGTGTGACGTGAGCCGGTGCGGCCTCAAGCGGCGCGCGCGGCGCTCTGAATGGCATGCGCGCGGTGCGCATCTTCGATGACCTGCAGGTAGTCGCGCCCCACGCGATCGCGTGTGTGCCGCTCCAGGTGCGCAGCGGCGCCGGCACGGTAGCGCTTGAGTACCAGCGGCTTGCCGACCAGCGTGTCGATGCCGCGTGCCAGCGCCTCGCGGCTGCCACGCTCCACCACCAAACCGCAGGGGCCGACGGCATCGGGCAAGCCCCCGCTGCGCGCCACCAAGGGCACACAGCCGCAGGCCATGGCCTCGAGTGCGACCACACCGAAAGGCTCTTCCCACACCGAAGGCACCACCAGCACCTGGTGCGCGTTGAGCAAGGCGACCAGTTCACCGCCGACGCGCCGACCCAGAAACTCGACCTGGTGCTCCAGGCCCAACGCCACGGCACGCTGCCGCAAGGGCAGCTCCTCAGGGCCAACGCCCACCACGCTCAGGCGCACACGTTGGCCGGTCTGGGCCAGCAGGGCAAGCGCGTCAAGCAGGATGTCGACGCCCTTGTCGCTGACCAAACGGCCGACGAAGATGAGCTGGCCAGGCCGCTGTGCGCCATCGGCGCTCAAGAACACGTCGTCGGCATAGGGATTGGGCACGACGGTGCATTCAACCGGCAAACTTTCGGCCAAGGCCCGGCTCACCGCGATGTTGTCTGCGCGGCGCAAGACGAAGCGCTTCAAGCGGCCGGCCAGGCCGTCGCCCGGAATCCAGGTGTGGTGCGCCACCACCCAGGGCCGGCGCAGCAGCAGCTGGGGCCACGCGAAGCGCAGGCTGATGTTGTTGTGGAACACCACGTCGGCCCAACGAACCAGCTCGAACAGCTGCGCGCGCGAAGGACGCCTCACCACACGGTAGGCGTCTGCGTCGGCCTGGTCGCTGCCGGTTTGTGTGAGCAGCACCACCTGGTGACCGGCGCGGTGGAAACGTTCGGCCAACAGTGCAGAGACAGTTTCAATGCCTCCCACCGATGGACGAAATGGAACCGAGCAAAACAGGATGTTCATGGTGAGCGGGCATGCGCCGCAGCGCTGGAGCCGACCGAATGTAGCCATCAAATATTTCGGTATGGAGTCAAGCGCCGTGGTCTGCCTGCGCTGTAACGCATGGGGCAAGGTGCATGCAACGGTCACACAAGCTGCCTAGCATCGACCGCATGGCAGCCACCTCCACACCACGCACGCTCGTGGTCAACTTCAACGCGCCCGAACTCAACCAGCTCGCCATGGCGCTCGCGTCAAGCGGTGCGCTCGAGGCTTATGTGCGCCCCTATGCCAACAAGGGGCGGGCCTGGGAACGCGCCTTGTCGGCGCTGCCGCTGGCGGGCCGCGCGTACAACAGCAGCTTTGGCCGGCGCCGCATGGCCAGCCCCGCACTGGCCGCGCTCACACGCGAAGC
>JACMKJ010000596.1 GCA_014380155.1 Rhizobacter sp.
CACCAGCTTCTTCAACCCCGCCGGTGGCGGTGACCCGGTGATGTACCAGCACATCTTCTGGTTCTTCGGCCACCCCGAGGTCTACATCATGATCTTGCCGGCCTTCGGCATCGTGAGCCACATCGTGCCGGCCTTCGCCCGCAAGAAGCTGTTTGGCTACACCTCGATGGTGTACGCCACCTCGTCGATCGCCATCCTGTCGTTCATCGTGTGGGCCCACCACATGTTCACGACCGGCATGCCCGTCACCGGCCAGTTGTTCTTCATGTACGCCACCATGCTGATCGCCATCCCGACCGGGGTGAAGGTGTTCAACTGGATCGCCACCATGTGGCGAGGCTCCATGACCTTCGAGACGCCGATGCTGTTTGCAGTCGGCTTCATCTTCGTGTTCACGATGGGCGGCTTCACTGGTTTGATCCTGTCGGTGGCCCCTGTCGACATCCAGCTGCAAGACACCTATTACGTCGTGGCCCACTTCCACTACGTGCTGGTGGCCGGCTCGCTGTATGCCATGTTCGCCGGCTACTACTACTGGGCGCCCAAGTGGACCGGCGTCATGTACTCTGAAACACGCGGCAAGATCCACTTCTGGGGCTCGTTGATCTTCTTCAACGTGACCTTCTTCCCGATGCACTTCCTCGGCCTGGCCGGGATGCCGCGCCGCTATGCCGACTACCCGATGCAGTTTGCCGACTTCAACATGCTGGCCTCGATCGGCGCGTTCGGCTTCGGTCTGATGCAGGTGTATTTCTTTTTCTTTGTCGTGTTGCCCGCCATGATGGGCAAGGGCGAGAAGGCGCCGCAGAAGCCTTGGGAAGCCGCCGAAGGCCTGGAGTGGGAAGTGCCGTCGCCGGCGCCTTTCCACACCTTCGAGACGCCGCCCAAGCTGAACGCCGCGGCCAACAAGATCGTCGGCTGAAGCTCGCGCACCAATCACCGTGACCATGACGCCTGACCAAAAGAAGAGCAACCGCCGGCTGGGGTTCATCCTGGCCTCGGTGGCGCTCATCTTCCTGGCTGGTTTTGTGGCGCGCGCCGTGTTGTTTGGACTGTGATGAAGCCTGACCCCACACTGCTGGGTGACAACCGCCGCATGTTGCGCAAGCTGGCGGTTGTGGCGGTGCTGATGTTCGGCTTCAGCTACGGGCTGGTGTCGATGTACGAAGAGATCTGCGAAGCGCTAGGCATCAACGTGCTGGCGCTCTCCGAGCGCCAGGTGCCCGGCAACTCGAAGGCCACGCCGGCCAATACGCAGGTCGATCGTTCGCGCACCATCACGGTCGAGTTCGATGCCAACGCGCGCGGCCCGTGGGAGTTCAAGCCCGCCAAACGTTATGTCGAGGTGCACCCGGGTGAGCTGACGACCGTGATGTACGAGTTCAAGAACGTCCAGAACCGCACCATGGCCGCGCAAGCCATCCCGAGCTATGCACCCAAGCAGGCCACGCCGCACTTCAACAAGCTCGAATGTTTCTGCTTCAACGAATACACGCTGCAGCCGGGCGAGTCCAAGCAGTGGCCGGTGGTGTTCGTGATCGATCCGAAGTTGCCCAAGGACGTCAAGACCATCACGTTGTCGTACACCTTCTTCGAAGTGGGCGGCAAGCTGGCGGTGGTTCCGGCCAAGGAGCCGAGCCTGTGAGCGACAACAAGAGTGGCGAAGGCCTCAAGGACGCGGTGCAGCGCAAGGGCTCGTTCGGTCAGACCTTGCGTGCGGTGGGGTGGTCGTTTTTTGGTGTACGCAAGTCGACCGAGCACGAGAAAGACGTGGCTCAGCTCAACCCGGTACACGTGGTCATCGCGGCGCTGATGGGTGTGGGTGTGTTCATTGCAAGTCTGGTGCTGATCGTGCGCTGGGTGCTGTCAAGTGGCGTGGCCAGCTGAAGCGGCTTTTGAGTTTCAAGATTTCAAGAAGATTCGATTCGTAGGAGAAAACATGTCGGCAGCGACGCACTCGGGGCAAACCCCTCATTACTTTGTTCCCGCACCTTCGCGGCACCCTGTCATGGCCTCCATCGGCCTGTTCATGGTGATCTTCGGCGCGGGCCAGTGGATCAACGGCCAGGGCTGGGCCGCCTACCTGGTGCTGTTCGGCCTGCTGTGGTGGGCCTTCGTGCTCAAGCAGTGGTTCGGCGACTCCATCAAGGAAAGCGAAAGCGGCCTCTACAGCGATCGCATCGACGTCTCCTACCGCTGGAGCATGAGCTGGTTCATCTTCTCCGAAGTGATGTTCTTCGGTGCGTTCTTCGGCGCTTTGTACTGGACGCGTTTGCACGCCGTTCCCAACCTGGCCAGCCTGGACAACGCCGTGCTCTGGCCTGACTTCAAGGCTTTCTGGCCGAGTTCGGTGGCGGGTACCACCGCCTCGCCGGCCGGCATCGTCGAGCCCTTCACGACCATGGGCCCGTGGCCGATCCCCACCATCAACACCGCCTTGCTGCTGACCTCGGGTGTCACGCTCACCATCGCCCACCACGCGCTGATCGCTGGCAAGCGCGCCAAGACCATTGGCTGGATGTGGTTCACGGTGCTGCTCGGCGTGACCTTCCTGGGCTTCCAGGCCTATGAGTACATGCATGCCTACCAGGACTTGAACCTCAAGCTCAATTCGGGCATCTACGGTTCCACCTTCTACATGCTGACCGGCTTCCACGGCTTCCACGTGTTCGTGGGCATGCTGATGCTGCTGTTCATCACGCTGCGTCTGATGAAGGGCCACTTCACGCCGCAGCGCCACTTCGGCTTCGAAGGCGCGGCCTGGTACTGGCACTTCGTCGACGTGGTCTGGCTTGGCCTGTACATCGTCGTGTACTGGCTCTGAGCGACTCACCTCGATCCCATGCAAAGAGCGCCCGGTGGGCGCTCTTTTGTTTGGTCGCTGACTGAACTTCACTGGCCGATCGGAATCCCCGTGGGGCGGATCCAGCCCATCCAGTAGCTCAACAGAATGCACACGAACAGCAGCACCGACAGACCCACACGCAAGGCCAGCGCACGCATCATGTTGCTGGTCTTGGGCTTGCCGTCGCGGCCGTCACGCATCATGAACACTCCGGCCGATGCTAGTGCCGCAATGATCAAAACCAGGCCCACGCCGATGAGGTATTTCATGGGCGCTGATTATGCTGGCTGACCCACGGCGCCGCGCGCTCGTCGTGCTCGTGGCCACGCTGTTGGCCATGGCGGTCACGGCGCGCCTGGGGGTGTGGCAGTTGAGCCGCGCCGCGCAAAAAGAGGCGTTGCAGTCGGCGCTCGATTCGCGCGGCGGCCTGCCCGAGCTTCGGCAGCCCACGCTGCCTGCCGACGCGGCGCAGGCGGCGGCGCAGCACTATCGCCCGGTGCGTTTACAAGGTGAATGGAAGCAGGGCGCCACGGTGTTTCTCGACAATCGGCAGATGAACGGGCGCCCCGGCTTCTTCGTGCTCACGCCCCTGATGCTAGGTCCCGACGACGCAGTGCTGGTGCAACGCGGCTGGACGCCGCGCAACACGCAAGACCGAACCCGCGTGCAGCCCGTGCCTACCCCCACCGGGCGCGTCGAGGTGCTCGGCCAGATGTCCCCGCACCCGGGCAGGTTGTTTGACTTTGCAGGCCCGGCAGCCTCGGGGGTGATCCGGCAAAATCTGGCGCTTGCTGATTTTTCTCGCGAGCTGGGTGTGAGCCTGCGGCCCTGGACGGTGCTGCAGGCGGACTCACCCGGCATCGCCGCCGACGGGCTGCTGCGCCAGTGGCCCCGCCCGGCGGCCGATATCCACAAGCACTATGGCTACGCCTTTCAATGGTTTGGCTTGTGCGCTCTCTTGGCAGGTCTGTATGTCTGGATCCAACTCCTCCGCCCCCGGCTCAAGCGAAACGCCTGAGGGCACCGCCGGCCTGAGCTTCACCGTGCATTCGATGCCGGTGGCAGCGCTCGACGACCGTCGCACCCGCTACGGCCGCCTGAAGATGCTGCTGGTGCTGCTCGTCTGCGCCGCGCCGGTGATCGCGTCGTACTTCACCTACTTCGTGATCCGCCCCGAGGGCCGCACCAACTACAGCGAGCTGATGCAACCGCTGCGGCCGGTGCCTGTCGATCTGCCAATGGCCGACCTGCAAGGCCAGACCGTGCAGCCCCTGTCGCTCAAAGGCCAGTGGCTGCTGGTGGTGGTGGGTGGCGGCAATTGCAACGAGCGCTGCGAGAAGAATCTCTGGCTGCAACGCCAGTTGCGCGAATCGCTCGGCCGCGAAAGCGCGCGGCTCGACAAGGTCTGGTTGATCAACGATGACGCTCCCACCCGGCCCGAGACCGTGCAGGCCGTGACGACCGGCGTGCCTGTCACCGTGCTGCGTGTGCCGCCCGCGGCGCTGACGGTCTGGTTGCAGCCTGCGGCGGGCCGGCAACTCGACGAGCACATGTACATCGTCGACCCGATGGGCAACTGGATGATGCGTGTGCCGCCGCAGCCCGAGCCGGCCAAGCTCAAGAGCGACATCCTGAAGCTGTTGCGCGCGTCCGCCTCGTGGGACCAGGCGGGGCGCTGACACGGTGTCTGCTTCCTACGACTTCAGCCCGCTGCTGGTACTGGCTCTGCTGAGCCTGCTGCTGGGCGCTGTGCCACTCGCCTGGATCGGGTTTCGCCATCGGCACGCTCCGGCAGGAGTGCGGTTGCGCGCGCTGACTTTCTTCACCCTCTTTCTCACCTTCGACCTGGTGGTGTTCGGCGCCTTCACGCGCCTCACCGACTCGGGCCTCGGCTGCCCCGATTGGCCAGGCTGTTATGGCAATGCCAGCCCCTTGGGTGCGCATGCCGACATCCAGTCCGCCCAGACCGCCATGCCGACCGGCCCGGTGACACACGGCAAGGCCTGGGTGGAGATGGTTCACCGCTACCTGGCGGCCGTGGTGGGCGTGCTGTGCATCGCGCTGGCCATCGCAAGCTGGCGTGCGCGACGGTTGGGGGCTGCAGTGCTGTCGCCCTGGTGGGCCACGGCGACCTTGGTGTGGGTCTGCGTGCAAGGCGCGTTCGGCGCACTCACCGTGACGATGAAGCTCTACCCGGCCATCGTCACCGCCCATCTGCTGGGCGGGCTCACCTTGCTGGCTTTGCTGGCCGTGCAGAGCCAGGCTTACCTGCGTGCGCCGCTCCCGCTCACGCGCGCTGTGCATCGCGGTGTGTGGGCCGTGCTGCTGCTGTCTGCGGCCCAGATCACCCTGGGTGGGTGGGTCAGCACCAATTACGCCGTGCTGGCCTGCAGCGATTTCCCCACCTGCCAGGGCCGGTGGTGGCCGGAGATGGATTTCGGCCATGGCTTCACCGTGCTGCGTGAGCTGGGCGCGGGAAAAGATGGCGGCTACCTGCCGTTTGCCGCGCTCACCGCCATTCACTTCACCCACCGCGTGGGCGCGCTCATCGTGCTGAGCGCGATGGCGTGGCTGGCTTGGGCACTGTTCGCGGGTCGTGACCCGGCGGCCCGCCGCTGGGGCTGGGGCCTGCTTGGCGTTGCCGCATGGCAACTCACCAGCGGCCTCAGCAATGTGGTGCTGGGCTGGCCGCTGGTGGCCGCTCTGGCGCACACGGCGGGGGCCGCAGCGCTGGTCACCTTGCTGGCCGTGATGCTGGCGCGAGCCCGGCAAGCCCGGCCGGGCTCGTAAAATCGCGGATTCGCCTTTTGCCATGTCTGAAACCCTCAGCCCTCCCATTCCCGCCACTGCGCGCTTGTCGCCGGTGCGCCAGTTCTATGCGTTGACCAAACCGCGGGTGGTGCAGCTCATCGTGTTCTGCGCCGTCATCGGCATGCTGCTGGCCGTGCCGGGGGTGCCCGACTGGCGCCTGGTGTTGCCGGCCACCGCGGGCATTTGGTTGGTGGCTGCTGCTGCGGCTGCCTTCAACTGCGTGGTCGAGCAACGCATCGACGCCAAGATGGCGCGCACCGCCTGGCGGCCCACCGCCAAGGGCGAGTTGACCAACACCCAGACCCTGCTGTTCTCCGGCGTGCTGTGCGCCGCTGGCAGCGCGTTGCTCTACTGGTTGGTGAACCCGCTGACCATGTGGCTCACCTTCGCCACCTTTGTTGGCTATGCGGTGATCTATACCGTGGTGCTCAAGCCGATGACGCCTCAAAACATCGTGATCGGCGGTGCCTCGGGCGCCATGCCGCCGGTGCTGGGCTGGGCGGCGATGCGCGGCGAGGTCGGGCCCGAAGCGCTGATGCTGTGCCTGATCATCTTCTTGTGGACACCGCCGCACTTCTGGGCGCTGGCCCTGTACCGCGTCGAGGACTACCGCAAGGCCGGCCTGCCGATGTTGCCGGTGACGCATGGCAACGAGTTCACGCGGCTGCAGGTGCTGCTCTACACATTCGTGCTGTTTGCGTCGACGCTGCTGCCCTTCATCTTCGGCATGAGCGGCATGATCTACCTGGCGGCAGCGGTGTTGCTCGGCGCGGGCTTCATCGGGTACGCATGGAAGCTGTGGCGCCATTATTCCGACGCGCTGGCGCGCAAGACCTTCCGCTTCTCCATCCTTCACCTCTCGCTGCTGTTTGCGGCGCTACTGGTCGACCACTACGTATGGCCTCTGCTGCAATGACCACCCGCCGACTCTGGCTGCTCGGCACCGCCGCGCTGATCGCCGGCTGCGACAAGCTCCCGGGCTTGCCTGGCAGCAAGCCTGGCTTCAAGGCCATCGACATCACAGGCGCCGAATACGGCAGCAAGCTCTCCTTGCCCGACCAGAATGGCCAAGCGCGCACGCTGGCCGATTTCAAAGGCAAGCTGACGGTGGTGTTCTTCGGCTACACCCAGTGCCCCGACGTCTGCCCCACCACCATGGCCGAGCTGGCGCAGGTGAAAAAGGCTCTCGGCAAAGATGGCGAGCGGGTGCAGGGTGTGTTCATCACCGTCGACCCCGAGCGCGACACGCCGGAGTTGCTGAAGGCCTATATGTCGGGCTTCGACCCGAGCTTCATCGCCTTGCGCGGCACACCCGAACAAACCGCAGCCACCGCGAAAGACTTCAAGGTCTTCTATGCCAAGGTGCCGGGCAAGAGCGAAGGCAGCTACACCATGGACCACACCGCGGGTTCGTACATTTTTGATGCATCGGGCAAGCTGCGGCTTTTCACTCGCTATGGCGGCGGCGCCGAGGCCTTGACGGCCGACCTCAAGACACTGCTCGCGGCGGGGTAGCCAACAAAAACGGCCCCGAAGGGCCGTTTTTTGTTGTGCGTGCAGATCACGCGGCGTCTTCGGCCAAGGCCTTGCGCATCTTCTTCATGGCCGCCACCTCGATCTGGCGGATGCGCTCGGCGCTGACGCCGTATTCGCTGGCCAGGTCGTGCAGCGTCATGCCGCCCGAGCTGTCGTCGTTCACCTTGAGCCAGCGCTCTTCGACGATGCGGCGGCTGCGTGCGTCCAGCGCGTCAAGCGCCTGGGCGATGCCGTCGCCGGCCAGCCAGTCGCGGCGGTGCGCTTCGATCACACGTGTGGGCTCGGTGCTGTCGTCGGCCAGGTAGGCGATGGGCGCGTAGCTCTCTTCGCCGTCATCGGTTTGCGGCTCGAGCGCCACGTCACCGCCCGACATGCGGGTTTCCATTTCCAGCACTTCTTCGCGCTTGACGTTCAGCTTGCGGGCGACGGTGTCGACCTCACCCTGCGTCAGCGTGCTGCGGTGTGTGTTTTCGTCGGCCGAGTCTTCCTTCAGGCTCTGCTTCATCGAGCGCAGGTTGAAGAACAGCTTGCGCTGCGCCTTGGTGGTGGCCACCTTGACCATGCGCCAGTTCTTCAGGATGTACTCGTGGATCTCGGCCTTGATCCAGTGCATGGCGTAGCTCACGAGCCGCACGCCCTGGTCGGGGTCGAAACGCTTCACGGCCTTCATCAGGCCGACGTTGCCTTCCTGGATCAGGTCGCCGTGGGGCAGGCCGTAGCCGAGGTACTGGCGCGAGATCGACACCACCAGGCGCAGGTGCGAGAGCACCATCTTCCCGGCCGATTCGACGTCGCCGTGCTCGCGCAGGCGCTTGGCAAACGACACTTCTTCCTCGTGCGTGAGCAGGGGAATGCGGTTCACCGCCGAGATATACGCGTCGAGATTGCCCAGCGAGGGCACGACGGCAAACGGGTCACGGACGGTCAAAGCAGAAGCAGATGACATGTTCATAGCAACATCAGACATCTTGGAACTCCTTTCGGTTCCCTCATATTAGCACTCGACGAATGAGAGTGCTGATGGGTCTGCTGTCAGCGTCTACAAGTGAGCAAATACTCTCGCGTAACCGTCTGGAATTAGCCGAATCGCGTTTCGGCCTCGTCGAGCAGCGAATCCACCACCGACAGCAACTCCGACACACTCACCGGCTTGGTAAGGTACTGCGAGGCCCCCGCTTTCATTGCGGAGGCGATCTGTGCCGCCAGGGCATCGGCCGAAACCACCACCACCGGGATGTCGGCGGTGCCGCTGTCGGCTTTCAGGTGGCGCAGCAGCTCCAGGCCGTCGATGTCGGGCAGGTGCATGTCGAGCAGGATCAGGTCGGGCCGGTGGGCACGGATGGCGGCCAGGCCGTCCAGGCCGGTGATCGACACGTCAAAGCGCACCTGCGGCCGGCGCGACAGGATGCCGCGCATCACCTCGACGTTGGTTTCGTTGTCTTCGACGTAATGCACCACACGCTGGTGATAGTCGCTGGAGGTGGGCTGGGTGTTGTCAAGGTCGGCGGCGGCCGTGTTGGGGTGTTCGGCACGCGGCAGGGTCAGGATGAAAGACGAGCCTTCGCCGGCCGTGCTGCGGGCGCGCAGGGCACCGCCCATCAGCTCGGCCAGGCGCTGGCTGATGACCAGCCCGATGCCCGTGCCTTCGAGTGCCGAGCGTTCGCGGCCCAGTCGATTGAAAGGCTGGAACAGCTGCGCCAGTTGTGTGGGCGTCATGCCCAGGCCGGTGTCGGTGACGGTCAGCTCGATGCTGTCGCGGTGGCTGACGCGGGTGGCGATGTGGATGCGGCCGCCGTCGCTGTTGTACTTGACGGCATTGCTCAGCAGGTTGATCAGGATCTGCTTCACGCGGGTGCTGTCGCCCACCACTCGCGCCATGTCGTCTGGCACGTTCTGGCTGACGGTGATGCGGCGCCGGTGCGCGTCTTGTTCCACCAGCGGCAGCGCGGCGGCGATGACCTCGCGCAGGTCGAGCCGGTCAGGCTGCAGGTTGAGCGTGCCCGACTCGATGCGTGACAGATCGAGCACGTCGTTGATCATGTCCAGCAGGTGCCAGCCCGCGCCCTGGATCTGCGCCACCCAGGGCCGCTGTGCGGCAGGCAGAGGATTGTTCTGGTCCAGCTCCAGCAGCTGCGCAAAGCCCAGCATGGCGTTGAGCGGCGTGCGCAGCTCGTGGCTCATGCGCGAGAGGAATTCGCTCTTGGCCAGGTTGGCCGCTTCGGCGATCTCGCGGGCGCGCTCGGCCTCGGCCAGGCGCAGGTGTTCGGTGATGTCTTCGACCACGCCGACGATTCGGTGCGGCGCTCCTTGCACGTCGCGCAGCATGGTCACGATGGACTGCACCCACACCATGCGGCTGTCGCGGGTGAGGTAGCGGCCCTGGCGGCGGTACATCGGGATCTCGCCGCGCACCAGCTGGCCCGAGAGCTCGAAGTCTTGCACCCGGTCGTCAGGGTGGTTGAGCGCGGCCACGTTCATCGCCATCAGCTCGTCCGCCGAATAGCCGGTGAGCTCGCAAAAGCGTGGGTTGACCTGTTTCACGTTGCCATGCAGGTCGGTATAGACCACGCCGATGGGCACGTTGTTGAGGATGTTGCGAAAGCGCTGCTCGCTCGCGCGCAGGTCGGCTTCGGTGCGCTCGCGCTCGGCGATCTCGCGCTGCAGCGCTGCGGTGCGGTCTTTGACCGCCGCCTCGATGCGGCGCGTGCGGCCGGTCACGGTGAGCAGCAACGCGCCCAGCATGGCGGTGGCGAGCAACCCGACCAGTGAAAACAGCAAGGCGTTGCGCTCGCCCGCTTCGGGCAGTTGGGCGCGTGATGCGGTGACGCGCAAATCCCACTGCCGCCCGGCAAAGGCCAGTGGGCGCACGTGCAGCAGGCCGGGCTGGGCCGCCTCGCAACCGGGTTCGCCGGCCAGGCGGCGACGTGCGGCCGAAGGCTCTGTGTCGACGATGCACAGGTTGAGGTAGTGCGGCAGGCTGGTGCGAAAGGCGCTCAAGGCGGCGTCCATGCGCAGTGTCACGAAGGCCATACCCCGCGCGTCGGCAAGGCGTTCGCTGGCGGTGGTCGGGTTGCCGCGGTACAAAGCCTGGTAGATCACCACCACGGTCTTGTCGCCGAGTTCCTGGGTGGCCCGAAAACCTGCGGTGGCGGCTGGTGAACCTGTGCGAACTGCAGTGTCGATGGCAACGCGTGCCTCGGCGATGGAGCGCGCATTCACGCCCAGTGCCGAGGCATTGCCTTGCATCGGCTCGATGTAGCGCATCACGGCGAGCAGGTCGTCGGGCAAGCTTGGAAAGCTGGAGTCGGCGCGGTCGAACACACGGAAGGAAGAGGCTTCGATCGCACGCACCCGGGCTTCGTAGGCCGGTGCGTCGGCACGCCGGAGGAACTCGGTCCAGCCCATGGCCTGCAGGTGGTTGCCGGGCACCAACCAGGCGGCGGTGGCCCGGCGCATTTCGTCGGAGGTCACATTTTCCGAGGCCAGGAAGGCACCGCGCAGCGCCTCGAGCGCGTGCAACGGGAATTCGAGCTGCGCCGTGAGGCTTGACGAGGCATTCACCGCGTCTCGCTCGAAGGCGGCCAGCACGCGCGTTTCACCCCAGCGGCCCACCTGCTTCACCCCGAGCGCCATCAAGACCGTGGCCACGGCGAGCGTCAGGCCGACCGTCAATCGGCGCGAGGCCCAATCACTGCGGGGTCGGCCGATCACGGTCAACACCATCGGTGCAGCGATCAGCACGCCCAGGGTGTCGCCCGAGGCCCAGACGCACCAGGTGAACCACAAGGCTTCGACCGGCTGCCGGGCCAGGAAATAGAGCGCGGCAGTGCCGATGCTGGCGCTGATCAGGCAGGAGGCGAGGGCACCGAGGCCAAAGAACACGGCGATGTCACGCGGCTCGCTCAGTGTCAGCGGGTGGCTGCTGAAGCGCCGCACCAGCCACGCACCCGCAGTGGCCTGCAAGACGGCGCCCGTGGCCACGACGGCCGGCAGCAGCACGGCGCTTTGAAAGGTGGGAGTCGCCTGGTTGTTGAAGGCGAGCAGCACGTTGACCGCCACCGCGCCGATCGCGACGCCAGGCAGCATGCGCCAGCCAAAGGTCAGCACGCAGGCCAGCGCAATGCCTGCGGGTGGGTAGAGCGGGGCGGCATAACCCGAGGGAATGGCCAGCCACATCGACACCCAGCCGGCCAGCGTGTAAGCCAATGCCGTGCCCAGGAGCGCAAGCGCCCAGTGGGGTGTTTGGCGAAAGGGCGCGGCAGACGTCATCAGGTGTCGAATGGCGTGGTGGGGAGCGCGTGGTGTCGCGAAAGCCCTGGTGACGCGGGGCGGCCAGCCAAGCCTAACACCCGCTGGCCGTCACACGTTGAACAAGAAGTTCAGCACGTCGCCATCCTTCACCACGTATTCCTTGCCTTCGGCGCGCATCTTGCCGTGGTCCTTGGCGCCTTGTTCGCCCTTGAGCGTGATGAAGTCGTCAAACGCGATGGTCTGCGCGCGGATGAAGCCACGCTCGAAGTCGGTGTGGATCACACCGGCCGCCTGGGGGCCGGTGTCGCCGATGTGGATGGTCCAGGCGCGCACTTCCTTCACGCCGGCGGTGAAATAGGTCTGCAGCCCGAGCAGCTTGAAGGCGCTGCGGATCAGGCGGTTCAGGCCCGGCTCGGTCTGGCCCATGTCGGCGAGGAAAATCTCCTTGTCTTCGTCGCTCATCTCGGCCATCTCGG
>JACMKJ010000597.1 GCA_014380155.1 Rhizobacter sp.
GGCCCCACACCGGGCGCGCGCATCACGCCGGCCGCGCCGCAACACTGCCGCGTGCTCGGCCGCATCGCGCCGGTGGACCCGAGCGCGCCGCCCATCCTGTTCCAGGTGAACCTGCCCACGCAGTGGAACGGCCGCTCGGTGCAATACGGCGGTGGTGGGTTCAACGGCGTGCTGATCAGCGGCCTGGGCCTGCAGCCCACCGGCCTGTTCGGCGACCCCGCACCGCTGGCGCTCGGCTACACCACCTACGGCACCGACTCGGGCCACCAGAACCAGCCTGGCGTGCCACCGCAGGCCTTTGCCGCCAACGACGAAGCGCTGCTCAACTTTGCCCACGCGTCCTACAAGAAGGTGCGCGACGTGGCGGTGCAGCTGATGCAACGCGCCTACGGCCGTGGCCCGCAGAAGCTCTATTTCATCGGCAGCTCCGAAGGCGGGCGCGAAGGCCTGACCATGGCGCAGCGCTACCCGCAAGACTTCGACGGCATCGTGAGCCGCGTGCCGGTGATCAACTGGACCGGCCTGCAATTCGCCGGCACGCGCAACGGCATTGCCACCATGGGCGACGCGTGGATTCGCCCGCCGCAAGTGGCGCTGGTGCACGACGCCGTGCTCGCCACCTGCGACACGCTCGATGGCGTGGCCGACAAGCTGGTCTCGCACCCGGTGGCCTGCAAGCAGCAGTTCGACGTGACGAGATTGCGCTGTGCGGCCGGCGCAAGCGGCGACAGCTGCCTGAGCGATGCGCAAGTGGCCGCGGTGCAGATGCTGCACTCGCCCTACAAGCTGCCCTTTGCCCTGGCCAACGGCGTGACCGAATACCCCGGCTGGGGCGTCTCGGGCGAAGGCACCCCCGCCTTCGGCCCGACCGGCGGTTGGAGCGCCTGGTGGCTCGGCCGCAGCGCACCCACACTGCCGCAGCAGCCCACCCACAGCATCGCCTGGGTCTACGGCAGCGGCGCGGTGCAACACCTCTACGCCCGCGACCCCACCTATGACGTGCGCAGTTTCAAGCCCGAAGACTTTGCCGCGCGGGTGCGCCAGGTGTCGGCGCTGATGGACTCGACCAACCCCGATCTCGCGGCCTTCCACGCGCGCGGCGGCAAGCTCATCGTGCTGGAAAACATGGCCGACTACGCGCAAAGCCCGTATGCCGGCATCCGCTACTACGAGAGCGTAGTCGCGCGCATGAGCCAGCCCGTCACCGACCAGTTCATGCGCCTCTACACCGCACCGGGGGTGGACCACGTGGGCAGCGGTGCGCCCGCCAACGTCGACCTGCTGGGCGCGGTGAGCGCGTGGGTCGAGCGAGGCCAGGCTCCTGTGGGCCTGGAGCTGGCCGAACAGGAACTCGCGCCCCCGTTTCGCGCCATCAACACCCGCCCGCTTTGCGCCTGGCCGCTGCACAGTCACTACAAGGGCAGCGGGCCGGTGACCCAGGCTTCGAGCTTCGACTGCCGCCCCTGAACCTTCAGAACGAGAGCCTCTCATGTCACTCGACAAACCGTATCTCGACGTGCCCGGCACGACCATCTTCGACGCCGAGCAGTCGCGCAAGGGTTACCACCTCAACCAGTTCTGCATGTCGCTGATGAAGGCCGCCAACCGCGAGCGCTTCAAGGCCAACGAGCGCGCCTACCTCGACGAGTGGCCGATGAGCGAAGAGCAGAAGCTGGCCGTGCTCGCGCGCGACCTCAACCGCTGCATTGCACTCGGCGGCAACATCTACTTCTTGGCCAAGATCGGCGCCACCGACAGCAAGAGCTTCCAGCAGATGGCCGGCAGCATGACCGGCATGAGCGAAGAGGCGTACCGCAACATGATGATCGGCGGCGGGCGCGACCCGAAGTGGGGGA
>JACMKJ010000598.1 GCA_014380155.1 Rhizobacter sp.
CGGCGGTGGAGGCGGTGGCGCCGGAGCGGGCTTCGGTGTTGGAGCAGGCGCGGGTGCGCTGCCACCAAAGGGCGCCGGCCGCGTGTCGCCACCGCGCCGGAACAGGATCTTGTAGGCATTGCCCTCGCAGGTGCCGATCACCTTCGCGCCCGGCGGGACGGGCGCGTCACCCGCCACGGTCTCGAGCGTGAAGCCTCGGATGCTGGGGTCGATGCGCGCGGCCAAGGTGTTCTTGAGCATGTCGCAAGCGGGCGTTTGCGCCTGCGCGCCGCTGGTAAAAAGAATCGATGCGGCAGCCAACGCATGACGCAGGCTGAAGGCCGTCAAGGATCGGCTGAGTTGGCTTGCTGAGAGAGTCGCGGACATGCCCACCCGGGTACGAAAGAGTCGCGGAGCGCACGTTCACCGCCTCGAAGGTCGGCAACGGCTTCTTGGATGCCCCGCAATCTACCACCCGGGCAGCGCCTCAACCTCACCTAGCCCCAGACCTTCGCCAGCGCTTCGATGTCGCCCAGTGCACTGGTCTGCAGCTGCTTGAGTGATTTCTCGGCCTCCTTGTCGACGGCCACTTCCTTCTTGAGCTCGGCAGCCACGCTGCCGGCCCGCGCCTTGAGGTCGGCATCGGCGTCGATGGCGCGCTTGATCGCGGGGGCCTTCAAGGCCTCGGTGACTTCATGGCGCTCAGTGGCACGTGTGTCCAGGCCCTTGAGGGCGGCGGCCACCGCTGCATCGACCGCCGTCTTCAACTCGGCCACCAGCGCGTTGACCTGAGCGGCACCCACGCCATGGGTGGTGGCGAGGTCGAGCGAGGGGTCGTCGGGCACCAGCAGCAGCGTGCCGGGCGTCAAGCGGTCGAGGCTCAGGTGCGGGTTGAGCCGCTTGAGCGACGCCGCCACGGTGTCGGCCTTGCCGCCGCTCGCACCGAGTCGGCGCATCAGCGAGGGCAGGTCGGTCGTGTCCTGGATCAACAAGGTTCTCATGGGGTCTCCCGAGGGTTGGACGAAGTGGATCAACCGCGCACGTTGAGCAGCGCCCACGGCGACGACAAGGCGCCGCCCATGTCGATGCTGCCGGTGGTGACGTTGCCCAGCACCGTGGCGGCCTTGGTGTCGCCACCGATGCGGATCGACACCCCACCGCCGCGCACGCGGTTGGCGTTGACGATGCTGGCACCCGCCTGCAGGTGCACCGCGGTGGCGGTGGTGCCGCGCACTTCGCAGCGGTTGTCGCTGAAGACACAGTCGCCGCTCACCCGCACCCGCGCCGCGGGCAGCGTGCCGCGCGAGCCGAGCGTGTTGCCGAGCACGCTGCAATTTGCCTCGATGTCAGCGGCGGCCGCGAACGCGCGGTTGAGCCGCACGTGCACACGGCGCTGGCCGAACACGAGCGTGGTGCCGCCCGCGCTGGCCGCCATGTGGCCGCTGACCGCACCGATGGCGGTGGCATCGACACCGCCCACCATCGCGAACGCCAGCTCGTCGATCGACACCGCGGTGAAGCGCCCCACCGCCTGCACCATCGGTTGGGCATCGCGGTCGATCTGGTTGTGCACCACGTCGGCGTTGAGGAAGGGCGCGCGCACCATCACGCCCGCGGTGAAGCCGCTCAGGAAGTTGCCCGGCGGGCCGATGTCGGTGATGTGGTTGCCGGCCACGCGCAGCTGGTCCACGCTCAACGCAAAGATGCCCACCACGAGCAAGGCCTGGTCGACGTTGCGCCCCACGCGCACCAGGGTGTTGCCCGACACCGTTGCCACGTCGGCCCGCGTGACCGAGATGCCCACGGTGCTGGTGGTTTCGTCGTCTTCGCCGATGTCGCTCAGGTGGTTGTTCTCGATCGACACACGCGCCGAGTTGCTGTCGTCTTGCAGCCAGATGCCGTAGCCGCAATGGGCGATGGTGTTGAGCTTGATGAGCAGGTCGCCGGTGCGCGCTGCCACCAGCACGCCACCGCTCTCGAACCCCCGCACCTGGTTGGCCAGGATGTGGCATTCGCCGGGGCCGTTCGGGTCCAGCCCCTGCTCGATGCGGATGCCCGCACCGGTGACTGCACTGCTGCCGCTGGCGCGTGTGGCGCGCAGCTTGTTGCCTTCGATCCACAGGCCGTCGACGCCGGCGGTGATGCCGTCGCCATGCACCGCGAGGGTGTTGTCGGCCACCCGCATGCTCGCGTTGGGCGTGCACAAGCCGAGCAGCTTGATGGCGTCTTGCCGGCAGTTGGTGATGTCGTTGCCGGTGATGTGGTGGGCGAGCATGTGCAGTACCAGGCCGCTGAAGTCGATGGCGCTGCGCCGGCAAGTGAGCACGTTGTCTTCGATGCGCAGCGAGCCGCTGAACATGAACCCACTGCGCGCCGCGCCACCGAAGTCGCCCGCTGCAATGCCCAGCGGGGCCAGCACCACGTTGTCGCGCAACAGCCCCGACAGCAGCAGTCGGCCGAGGCCGATGCCGGCGGCGCGCGGGTTCTCGTTCAGCACCGCGATCACCAGGCGTTGCAGGCTCACGCCCATGGTGTTTCCCACATGCAGCGCATCGGCCGCGCCGTTGGAGACGATGGCCAGGTCTTCGATCGCGATGGCCATGCTGTCTCGCACCTGGATCGCACCCTCGGCCACACCCACCAGCAGGCTGCCCGCGCCTTCGCCACGGATGCGCAGCGAGCGCGCGTTGCGCACCAGCACCGGCCGGTCGAGAAGGTATTCACCAACGGCCAGACAGACTGTGCCGCCGCCGCGCTCGCGCACCCGATCGACCGCAGCCTGGATGGTGAGCTCGCCGCTGCTGTGCGATTCGGGCGTCACGCAGGCGGTGCAGGCGCAGTCGTCACCGCCGCCGAGCGGCGGCCAGGGGTGGCGGCAGTCGCTCAGCACGCCGGTGACCACGTTCCAGAAGCCCAGGCGCGCGTAGTGGTGGTGGGTGCCACGCGGCGGCTCGTTCTCGAGCAGCTCCACCGACGCATCGGCCGTGCGCGCCACAAACACCCAGTGGTCGCCGGCACGGAACTGGCCACCGCCCGCGGCCAGGCCAAAGCCCACCGTCACGCCGCGCTCCAGCAACAAGGTGGTGCCGGCCGACGGCACGGTGATCACACCGCTGTCGTCGGCGTCGAGGTCTTGATAGGGCGTGGTGCTGCCATTGGCGTTGACACGCAGCACCTCGTGGGCCTGGTCCCAGCGGCGCACGCGCAGGTTGCGCGACTGCGCCTGCTCGGTGTCTGGGAAGCTCGCCGGCAACATGGCCGCTGGCAGCGCGGGCGTGAAGCTGATGCTGCGTGCCGCTTCGTCGACGGTAATTTGCCGCATCTCGCCGCTGGCCTGCGACTGCTCGCGCACGTCGTCGGTGATCTCGACCCAGTCGCCGGTGTTGAAGCGCAGCACATCGTCGCGCCCCAGGCTGGCCAGCTCCAGCCGGCTGTTGCTGATGACGCTGGTGACGCGGCTGGCCACGCTCGCGTTGTCGCGCGACCATTTGAAGGTGGCGGTGCCGGGCAGGCCGGCGCCGTGGATCTCGACGCGGTAGGTCTGGTTCTCCAGGCCGCGGTAGCCGCCGGTGGGCGGCAGCTCGCAGGGGTCGTTGTTGCCCGGGGGCGCGTCGTGGGTGCCGGTGTTCAGGCGCGCTGCC
>JACMKJ010000599.1 GCA_014380155.1 Rhizobacter sp.
CACCACCATCCGCCGCCCGGTTTTTGCGACCGTGCTCTCGCTGCTGCTCATCCTGGTGGGCGCGGTGTCGTTCCAGCGGCTTCAGGTGCGCGAGTACCCGCGCATCGACGAGCCGGTGGTCAATGTGTCGACGCGGTTGATCGGCGCGTCGTCCGAAGTGATCGAGTCGCAGGTCACCAAGCCGCTTGAAGACTCGATTGCCGGCATTGACGGCGTCGAGATCATCACTTCGATCTCACGCTCCGAGCAAAGCCAGATCACGGTGCGCTTCAAGCTGGAGAAAAGCCCCGACGATGCGGCGGCCGACGTGCGCGACCGCGTGTCTCGTGTGCGGGCGCGCCTGCCAGACGCGATCGACGAGCCCGTCATCGCCAAGGTCGAGGCCGACGCTACACCCACGGTGTGGCTGGCCTTCATCAGCGAGACCATGTCTCCGCTGGAGGTGACCGACCTGGTCAACCGTGTGGTCAAACCGCGCTTGCAAACCGTGCCGGGTGTGGCCGACGTGCAGATCAACGGTGACCGCAAGTTTTCGATGCGCATCTGGCTCGATCCGGACAAGCTCGCTTCCTACAAGCTGACCGTGCAAGACGTGGAAGACGCCTTGCGCAAACAGAACCTCGAGGTGCCTGCCGGCCGCATCGAAAGCCAGCAGCGCGAGTTCAGCGTCACCGCGCGCACCGATCTCAACACCGTGGCGCAGTTCGATGCGGTGGTGCTCAAGCTCGCCAACGGCTACACAGTGCGGCTTAGTGACGTGGCGCGCATCGAGCAGGCGTCCGCCAGCGACCGCAGCAGCGTGCGGCTCAACGGCGTGCCGTCGGTGTCTCTGGGGGTCATCCGCCAGGCCACGGCCAACCCGCTGGAGGTCGCTGCGGGTGTGCGCGAGATGATGCCCAAGCTGCAGCTCGACCTGCCGCCCAGCGTGAAGGTGCAGGTCGCCAACGACAACTCGGTGTTCATCGAAAAGTCCATCAATTCGGTGTTTCGCACCATCACCGAAGCGGTGTTGCTGGTGGCATTGGTGGTGTTCATCTTCTTGCGCCACTTGCGTGCGGCCATCATTCCGCTGGTGACGATCCCGGTGAGCTTGATCGGCACCTTCGCCATCATGGCGATCGCCGGTTTCACCATCAACACGCTCACCTTGCTGGCCCTGGTGCTGGCCATCGGGCTGGTGGTCGACGACGCGATCGTGGTGCTGGAAAACATTTTCCGCCACATCGAAGAGGGCATGGAGCCCTTCCAGGCGGCGTTGAAGGGTGCCAAGGAAATCGGCTTCGCGGTGATCGCGATGACGATGACGCTGGCGGCCGTGTTTGCGCCACTCGCGTTTGCGCCCGGGCGCACCGGGCGGCTGTTCACCGAGTTTGCGCTGACGCTGGCGGGCGCGGTGATCGTCTCGGGGTTCGTGGCGCTCACGCTCACGCCCATGATGTGCAGCAAGCTGTTGCGTCATGAGTCCAAGCCCAACCGCTTCGACGTGTGGATGGAGTCGGCATTCAACCGGCTCACCGCTGGTTACTCGGGAGCGCTGGGCTGGACGCTCGCCCACCGCTGGGTGGTGCTGGTGGTGATGTTGGCGTCGGCCGCTGGCAGCTGGTGGTTGTTCAGCACGGCCAAGAGCGAACTCGCGCCGCTCGAAGACCGTGGTGTGATCCTCACCTCGGTCAATGCCCCCGACGGCTCGACGCTGGACTACACCTCGCGCTACCTGCGCGCCATCGAAGACATCGGCAAAGACTACCCCGAGTTCGATCGTGTCTTCGTGGTGGCCGGCAACCCCAGCGTGTCGCAAGGCACCGCCATCATGCGAACGGTCGACTGGGACTTGCGCGACCGCAGCACGCTGCAGCTGGCGCGCGAGTTGCAACCACGTTTTGCCGGGCTTCCTGGGGTGAGCGCGTTCCCGGTCACGCCGCCCAGCCTGGGGCAGGGCTTTCGCGAGCGGCCGATCAACTACGTGATCGTCACCAGCGACAGCTACGACAACATGTCGAAGGCGGTGCAGCAGTTTCTCGGCGAGATGGCCAAGAACCCGGGCTTCGTGCAGCCCGACACCGACCTGCGGCTCAACAAGCCCGAGATCTTTCTGGAGGTCGATCGCGACCGCGCGTCAGACGCCGGCGTGAGCGTCGACCAGGTGGCGCGCACCGTCGAGACCATGCTCGGTGGCCGCGCCGTCACGCGCTACAAGCGCGACGCCGACCAATATGACGTGCTGGTGCAGACCGAGAGCAGCGGTCGCACCACGCCCGAAGACATCGACAAACTTTTCGTGCGTGGCCGCGGCGAGGTGATGGTGCCGCTGTCGTCCATCGTCAAGGTGCGCGAGGCGGTGAGCCCGCGCGAGCTGAACCACTTCAACCAACGGCGTTCGGTGTCGATCACCGCCAACCTCGCGCCGGGTTACGCGCTCGGCGAGGCGCTGCAGTTCATGGACGACACCGCTCGCAAGGTGCTGCCGACGGGCTACTCGACCGAGCTGAACGGGGTGTCGCGTGAGTTCCGTTCATCGAGCGGCGCGCTGGGCTTGGTGTTCGCACTGGCGCTGTTGTTCATCTTTTTGGTGCTGAGCGCGCAGTTCGAAAGCTTTGTCGACCCGTTCGTGATCTTGCTGGCGGTGCCTTTGTCGATGGTCGGTGCGCTGCTGGCCTTGAAGCTGAGCGGCGGCACGCTGAATGTTTATTCGCAGATCGGCCTCATCACGCTGGTGGGCCTGATCACCAAACACGGCATCTTGATCGTGGAGTTCAGCAACCAGTTGCGCCAGCAGGGGCGCAGCTTGCAAGATGC
Source organism: Rhizobacter sp. (assembly GCA_014380155.1). Lineage (GTDB taxonomy): Bacteria > Pseudomonadota > Gammaproteobacteria > Burkholderiales > Burkholderiaceae_C > Rhizobacter. The sequence goes on from JACMKJ010000599.1 coordinate 2,797, forward strand.
GGTGATCGAAGCGGCTTCGTTGCGCTTGCGGCCCATCTTGATGACCACCGGCGCGATGGTGCTGGGGGCGCTGCCCCTGGCCTTGTCGAGCGGGGCCGGCGCCGAGAGCCGCCAGCAGATCGGCTGGGTGATCGTGGGTGGCATGTCGCTGGGCACCTTGCTCACCATCTTCGTGGTGCCGACGGTGTACTCGATGCTGGCCCGCAAGCAGGCGCCTGGGGCGAACGAGACGCCGGCTGAACCCGACGAAACGGTGAGCTCCGCCCACGCCTGAGCGATCAGGCGCGGGCCAGGTCGTCGGGGGTGTTGATGTTGAAGAAGGCGCTGTCGTCGTCGAACGCCACTTCGGCGCGGCGGTGCTGCTCTGTCCAGCGTTCGATCTTGCGTTGACCTGATTGCATGTAGCTCAGCAGGCTGGCTTGCAGCTCGCACTTGATCAGACAGAAGGCAGGCTCCAGGCCCAGCGGCGTGCGGGCAACGGCAAGATCGGCCTGGTTTTCGGTCAGGGCCTTTGACAGGCGTTGCACCAGATCGGTGGGGAAGTGTGGGCAGTCGCAAGGCACGGTCACCATGTACGCCGTCTCGCAGTGCTGCAGGCCGGCCAGAAAGCCCGCCAACGGGCCTTCGTAGCCCGACAGGTCGACGGGATCTGGCCACACCGGTACCCGCATCTGCGCATAAACATCGAGGTGGCGGTTGGCGCTGATCATCACGCGATCTACCTGCGGCGAGAGGCGCTGCAAGGCGTGCAACGCCAAGGGTTGACCAGCGAACACCTGCAGGCCCTTGTCGACACCGCCGAGGCGGCTGCCCTGGCCGCCGGCGAGAATCAGCCCGGTGATCTGGCCGCGATCAACCACCGATGTAGTGCATCTCGACGCGCTTGGCACCCGAGCCCGTGTCAGCCTGTTGGCTGGCGCGCAGTTCGGAGTAGCGGTCGCCGCGCCCTTGCCAAATGAGGCCGATGGCGCTCGCGATCTGCTCGTCGCTGTAGTCGCTGCGCAGCAAGGAACGCAGGTCGTGCCCTTGTGTCGCAAATAGGCACAGGAAGAGCTTGCCTTCGGTCGAGAGCCGCGCGCGGTTGCAGTCGTGGCAAAAAGCCTGCGTGACGCTGGAGATGACGCCAAGCTCGCCGCGGCCGTCGGCATAACGCCAGCGCTCGGCGGTTTCGCCGGTGTAGTTGGCGTCGATGGCGCGCACCGGGAAGGCGTCGTGGATGCGCGCGATCACCTGCGCCGAGGGCAGCACCTGGTCCATGCGCCAGCCGTTGGTTTCGCCCACGTCCATGTACTCGATGAAGCGCAGGATGATCTTGCCGCCGAGGTGCTCGCGAAAGTGCTGTGCCATCGGCACGATCTGGTGGTCGTTGGTGCCACGTTGCACCACCATGTTGACCTTGATCGGGCCCAGACCCACACGCTCGGCGGCTTCAATGCCGGCCAGCACGTCGGCCACCGGGAAGTCGGCGTCGTTCATGCGGCGGAAGATGCCGTCGTCAAGCGCGTCCAGGCTGACCGTCACGCGCTGCAAGCCGGCGTCTTTCAGGGCCTGGGCTTTCTTGGCGAGCAGCGAGCCGTTGGTGGTGAGCGTGAGGTCGAGTGGCTCGCCGTCGGGCGTGGCCAGCTCGCTCAGCATGGCGATCAGCACCTCGATGTTCTTGCGCAGCAGCGGCTCACCACCGGTGAGGCGAATCTTCTGCACACCGTGGGCTGCAAACAGCCGCGCCGTGCGCGTGATTTCTTCAAAACTCAGCAGCGACCCCTGCGGCAGGAACTGGTAGTTCTTGTCGAACACTTCCTTGGGCATGCAGTAGCCGCAGCGGAAGTTGCAGCGGTCGGTGACCGAGATGCGCAGGTCGCGCAGCGGGCGGCCCAGGGTGTCGGCCAGCAAACCGGTGCTGGCGATGGGCAGTGTGGGAATGTGGGGCAGGGCCGCAGCGTAGCGTTGGTCTGCGATGGGAATGACTCTTTCCGTCATCGGCGGATTGTGCCCGCGCGGCAGAAGCCACGCTGTGCGCCTGATCAAGGGGCGTCGTTGTGGCCCAGGGGCGGAGTTTCGTGGGCGGGTGGGGCCACGGGCGTGGCGAGTACCGGCGTGGCCGTGGTTTGGGCGGCACGACGGGCGCCGGTGAAACGTTTGGCCCAGTAGCGCACGCCCATGTTTTCAACCCGCACCTCGCCGCCGGGTTTGGGCGCGTGAATGAACTTGCCTTCGCCCACGTAGATGCCCACGTGCGAGAAGGTGCGCTTCAGCGTGTTGAAAAATACCAGGTCGCCGGGCTGGAGCTCATCGCGCTTGACGGGAGCCAGCCCCGACGCCTTGGCCTGCTCGTCGGCCTTGCGAGGCAGCAGCAGGCCCAGGCTGTTTTCGTAGATGTGGCGGGTGAAGCCGCTGCAGTCGAAGCCGTTGTCGGCGGTGTTGCCGCCGCGCTTGTAGGGCACGCCGAGGAAGTTCATCGCCGAGACCACCAGGCCGGAGGTGGCGTTGCGCACCTGCTGGCCCAGGCTGGCGGCGCTGTCGATTGCGGTGGCCGGGCTGTCGAACACCTTCGCGTCGAGCACACCTTTGTCGACCAGCAGCTTGGCGACCAGGTCGCTGTTGTCGGGCGCCGCCTGCGCCAGCGAAGCCGCCGTCGCGCAGGCCAGCGCGAGCAGCGCGGTGCGGGCGAGGGTGATGGCGTAAGAGGCGGCCGGGCGGGTCATGCGCGCGAGCATAGGCAGCGCTGGTGGAGGCGTCAACCAAAAGTGCTGTCGCCACAGTCACTTGAGTGTGTTTCTTCATGTTCCGACTGCCTTCGGGCACAGGCTTGCACCGATGTGTGGTGCCGGCTGCCGGGTTAGTCTGCGCTCTTCTGTGAAGGAGTAAGCATGTTCAAGGCTCTGCTGTTGGAGAAGAACGAGGGCGGGTTTTCTGCCTGTGTGCAACCGGTGGACGAAGCCGGGCTCCCGGTGGGTGACGTGTTGGTGCAGGTCGCCTGCTCGACCCTCAACTACAAGGATGGCCTGGCCATCACCAACCGCGGCCCGGTGGTGCGGCAGTGGCCGATGGTCGCCGGCATCGACGGCGCCGGCACCGTGCTGGAAAGCACCCACCCGGCCTGGAAAGCGGGCGACGCCTTCGTGCACAACGGCTGGGGCGTGGGCGAGACACATTGGGGCTGCCTGGCCGAGCGAGCGCGCTTGAAGGGCGATTGGCTGGTCAAGCTGCCGGCCGCGTTCACCGCCCGCCAGGCCATGGCCATCGGCACCGCCGGCTACACCGCCATGTTGTGCGTGCTGGCGCTGGAGCGCCACGGCGTGAAGCCAAGTGACGGCGAGGTGCTCGTCACCGGCGCCACCGGGGGCGTGGGCAGCGTGGCCACTGCCTTGCTATCGGGCCTGGGCTACCGCGTGATCGGCTCCACCGGCAAGGCGGCCGAGGCCGACTACCTGAGCGGGTTGGGCGCGGCCGGGCTGATCGACCGAGCCGAGTTGTCGGCCCCGGGCAAGCCGCTGCAAAAAGAACGCTGGGCCGCGGTGGTCGACGCCGTGGGCAGCCACACCCTGGTGAATGCCTGCGCGCAAACACGCTACGGCGGCGTGGTGGCCGCCTGCGGCATGGCCCAGGGCATCGACCTCCCGAGTACGGTGATGCCTTTCATCTTGCGCAGCGTCACGCTGGCCGGGGTCGATAGCGTGATGGCACCGCTGCCTTTGCGTCAGCAGGCCTGGGACAGGTTGGCGAAAGCATTGGACCCTGAGCTGCTCGACCGCATCACCCAAGACATCAAGCTGGACGAAGCCATCGAGCATGCCCAGGCCTTGATGGCGGGCAAGGTGCGTGGCCGCCTGGTCGTGCACATTCAATAAGAGACTTTGGCCTCCAAGGAGACGGCGCATGACCCGCTTTGCAGACTTTCACCAGCGTTCGCTCAGCGACCGCGACGGTTTCTGGGCCGAGCAGGCGGAGCTGATCGACTGGCACCAGCCGTTCGAGCAAGTCTGCGACTATGACAACCCGCCGTTCGCCAAATGGTTCGTGGGCGGGCAGACCAACCTGTGCCACAACGCCGTCGATCGCCATCTGGCGGCGCGCGCCGATCAGAACGCGCTGATTTGGGTTTCCAGTGAAACGGGGCAGGAGCAGACCTACAGCTTTCGCCAGCTGCACGCCGAAGTACAGCGCATGGCCGCCTGCCTGCAGGAACTGGGGGTCAAGGAGGGCGACCGGGTGCTGGTCTACATGCCCATGATTCCCGAGGCCGCGTTTGCGATGCTGGCCTGCACGCGCATCGGTGCCATCCATTCCGTGGTGTTCGGCGGGTTTGCCAGCGGCAGCCTGGCCAGCCGCATCGACGATGCCACGCCCGCGGTGGTGGTGAGTGCTGATGCGGGCAGCCGCAGCGGCAAGGTCGTGGCCTACAAACCCCTGCTCGACGAAGCGCTGCGCTTGTCGGTCCACAAACCACGCAAGGTGCTGATGGTGGATCGCGGGCTCGCGCCGTTCCAGCGCGTTGCTCACCGCGACGTCGACTACGCGCCGCTGCGCGAGAAACACCTCAAGGCCGTGGTGCCTTGCGTCTGGCTGGACGCCACCCACCCGAGCTACACGCTCTACACCAGCGGCACTACCGGCAAGCCCAAGGGCGTGCAGCGCGACACCGGCGGTTATGCCGTGGCGCTGGCTGCGAGCATGAAGCACATCTTCCAGGGCCAGGCCGGAGAAACCTACTTCAGCGCGAGCGACATCGGCTGGGTGGTGGGCCACAGCTACATCATCTACGGCCCGCTGATCGCCGGCATGGCGACGCTGATGTACGAGGGCCTGCCCATCCGCCCTGATGCGGGCGTGTGGTGGAGCCTGGTCGAGAAGTACAAGGTGAGCCTGATGTTCACCGCACCGACCGCCGTGCGGGTGCTGAAAAAGCACGACGACGCCTTCCTGACGAAATACGACCTGAGCTCCTTGCGCACGCTGTTTCTCGCCGGCGAGCCGCTCGATGAGCCGACGGCGCAATGGATCGCCCAAGGCCTGGGCAAGCCGGTGATCGACAACTACTGGCAGACCGAAACCGGCTGGCCCATCCTCACCATTGCCAACGGCGTCGAGAAGGCGCCCACCAAGTTCGGCAGCCCTGGTTTTGCGATGTACGGCTACGACGTGAAAGTGCTCGACGACGCAACCGGCCAGGAACTCACCGAGCCCAACCAGAAGGGCGTGCTGGTGATCGAAGGCCCGCTGCCCCCAGGTTGCATGCAGACGGTGTGGCGCGATGACCAGCGTTTCATCGACACCTACTGGAAGACGATCCCCGGGCGAATGGTCTACAGCACCTTCGACTGGGGCATCCGCGACGCAGACGGCTACTACTTCATCCTCGGCCGCACCGACGACGTGATCAACGTGGCCGGCCATCGGCTCGGCACGCGCGAGATCGAAGAAAGCATCTCCAGCCACCCCTCGGTGGCCGAAGTGGCCGTGGTCGGTGTGGCCGATCAGCTCAAAGGCCAGGTGGCCATGGCCTTCGTGGTGGTGAAAGACGTGAACGCCATCCCCGACGACGCGGCCAGGCTCAAGCTCGAGGGCGACATCATGAAGACGGTCGACTCGCAGCTGGGCGCGGTCGCGCGGCCGTCACGCGTGCGTTTCGTGACGGTGCTGCCCAAGACACGCTCGGGCAAGCTCCTGCGCCGCGCCATCCAGGCCGTTTGCGAGCAGCGCGACCCAGGCGATCTGACGACGATCGAAGACCCGAGCGCGCTGCAGCAGATCCGAGATTTGCTCTAGAGCACCTCGGAGGCAAAGTCCGCCAGCCTGGAACGCTCGCCGCGCGCCAGCATGATGTGCCCCGAGTGCGGCCAGCCCTTGAAGCGGTCGACCGCGTAGGTGAGGCCCGAGCTGCCTTCGGTGAGGTAGGGCGTGTCGATCTGCGCCAGGTTGCCCAGGCAGACGATCTTGGTGCCTGGCCCGGCGCGGGTGATAAGCGTCTTCATTTGCTTGGGCGTGAGGTTTTGCGCCTCGTCGATGATGACGAACTTGTTCAGGAAAGTGCGCCCGCGCATGAAGTTCAGGCTCTTGATCTTGATTTTGCTGCGCACCAGGTCATTGGTGGCGGCGCGGCCCCATTCGCCCGCG
>JACMKJ010000600.1 GCA_014380155.1 Rhizobacter sp.
CCACGCGCGCTGCGGCCCAGCGCCAGTGCGGCCAGAGCGCCGCCGCCTGCAACGCCAGCCAGGCCAGGGGCGACATGGCTTCAACGCGGCTCAACCAGCGGCCTGCCGGGTGGGTGGAGATGGCCACAGCGCTCATGACCATCACACCCGACGTCGACGTGACCACACCGTGGCCACCACGATGCCAAGCACCAGCAGCAACGACACCCACACCGCTGGCTCGGGCGTGCTCGGCACCTCGGCGCCGATTGCGGCGTTGCTAACGCCTTCAGGCATTGGCGACGGCTGGTCCACGCTCGGCATCAGCGACGGGTTGGGGTTGCGCACGCGCTGGTCAACCGCAATGAAGCTGGTGTACTGCGTGAGCAGGCCGTAGCTCAGGCCCAGCTCGGTGATGGCCACCTTTTGCGTGCTGCCACCTTCGAGTGCTTCCTGGTCGCTCAAGGCGGCGATGCGTTGGCGCGCCCACAGGTGGCGCAGCGACGACGCCGTGGCGTCTTCGCGGCCGCTGGTGGCGAGCTCGTTGCGGTACTGGCCCTCGGCAGCGCGGCCTTCGATGATGAGTTTGCTGTTCACCGGCAAGCCACTGCTGCCGGCGTCGGCGCGCCATTTTCCAAACACCACCACCGGGCGGCCACCCAGCACGTCGGGCAGTTGGGCCGGCTCCACGTCGTACACGTCGAGCCCTTCGAAGCGGGCCTTCACCTGAGTGAGAACGGGTGCTTCGATGATCTTGCGCAGGTGCTCGGCCTGTGCGGCGGCCTGCTCGGGCCTGGTGACGATGAAGGCTTCACCCTGGCCGGCACGCGCCATGCCTTCGATCAGATGGCGGTTGACGCTGCTGCCGATGCCGAAGGCAAACACATTCGCCTGGCTCAGGTTCTGGCGAATCAACTGGAACACCTCAGCCTCGACGCTCACATAACCGTCGGTCACCACGATGATGCTGCGCGACACCTCTTCGGCCTTGGGCAAGGCCACCACACGCCTGATGGCCGGCACGATCTCGGTGCTGCCGCTGCCGCCCATGGCGTTGATGGTTTTGATGGCCTGCTCGATGTTGGCGCGCGTGGCCGGCACCGAGGTCGGCGAGAGCGAGCGGCTGCTGCCCGAGAACAGCATCACGTTGAAGGTGTCGCTCGCACGCAGGCCACCGATCAGGTTGCGCAGCAGCACCTTGGCCGTTTCCAGCGGGTAGCCGTGCATCGAGCCCGAGATGTCGACCACGAACACATAGTCGCGCGGGTTGATCTGCTGGTTGGCAATCGCCTTCGGCGGCTCGACCATCGCGAGGAAGAAGTTTTCGCCGCCGTCGTCAGCGCCACGGAACAGCATCAGCCCCGACTCGATGCGGTCGCCCGCCAGGCGGTAGTTCAGGATGAAGTCGCGGTTGTTGGCTGGCTTGTCTGAAGTCTTCAGCGACACGGCGGCGTGCTGCGTGCCGGCGCCATCGACCATCACCTCATGCGAAGGCGATGCAATCTCTTTCACCGCCACCGGCGTTGCGAGCGTGACGCGGATGTTGAACGTGGTGGTCGAAGGTTCGCCGCTCTTCAGGTAGGCGCCGCCGATCGCATTGCCACTGAAGGCCGCGCGGTCCGGGCTGTTGTAGCGCGGGCCGACCACGGTGGGGAACACAAAGCCGTAGATCGCGTCGCGCGGCGTCAGCAGCTCGGTGTAGCGCAGCTCCACCGCCACGTCGTCACCGGGCAGGATGTTGGCCACGTTCATCTCGAAGATGTTGGGGCGCTGCTGCTCCAGCAAGGCGGTGGTCTTGCCTTCGGCCTTGGCGGCCTGATACTCGATGCGCGCTAGTTGTTTTTCCTTGATGCGCGCGGTGAGCAGGCGGTCGCCCAGGCGCACGCTCATCGCGTACACCGCTGCTTGCGTCGAGCCTGGGAAGATGTAGCGCGCTTCGATCGGGCGCTGGCCTTCGTTGCGGTAGTGCTGCGTCACCGTCACGTCGGCGATCACACCGACGATGCGCACGTCGACCTGGGTCGACTTGAGCGGCAGGCGGTCGGTGCCCGGCTCTTTGCTGTTGACCGCGAAGTACGGGCTCTCGCCCTTGCGTGCCTCGGAGTCGTCGGCGTGCGCGGGCGACCAGAACAACATCAGCACGGCTGAAAACAGCGCCAGTGCGACACACCACAGCACACGGCCGGTGCTGGTGAGTGGGTTGAAAGGGGCTCTTGCGTAAGAGCGCAGCGGGCGAGGCATGACAGGTTCTCCTTGGCGGCGCCACCAACACGGTGGGCATGGGGCCAAGGATCAAGCGCCGGTGAGAAGCGCGTTTGAAGCCTGATGGGCGCTGTGTGAAGCCTGCATGAACTCGTTCGCCTCGCCGATACTGGCGGCGCTCTACTACCCTTTTTCAAACAAACCCGAGGAGACCCGAGATGAAAGTGTTTGCCCTGTCCTGCGCCCTGCTGCTGGCCGCCAGCCCCGTGTTCGCCAAGTCCTGCGACGAACTCAAGACCGAGATCGCCGCCAAGCTCGACGCCAAGAGCGTCACCGGCTACACGCTCGAGATCGTGGCCAACGACCAGGTCGGTGAGCGCAAGGTGGTGGGCAGCTGCGAGGGTGGAGCCAAGAAGATCGTCTACACGAAAGGCTCGTGAGCCGCCCTACTTGTTGAGCTACTTGTTGAGCGGCAACGACAGGGTGGCGATGGCGCCTCCCTCGTCCGCGTTGCGCAAGGTGACGCGGCCTTCGTGCAACCCGGCGATCTCCTTGACGAAGGGCAGGCCGAGGCCGGTGCTCTTCTTGCGCGTCTGCGGCCGCGCCAGCGAGTAGAACTTTTCGAACACCTTGTCTTCGGCGTAGTCGGGGATGCCGGGTCCCTGGTCGCGCACCGTCAGGTCGACGCTGTGGCGGTGCCGCTGCAGCGCGAGCGTCACGGTGCCACCGGGCGGTGAAAAGTCGAGCGCGTTGTCGACCAGATTGGACAGCGCACGTTGCAACAAGAAGGCGTCACCTTCGACGGTGGCCTCGCCCTCCCCCGCCTCCAGCACGATGTGCAAGCCACGCGCTTCGGCGGCGGGCTGCGCGCTCGTGGCGAGCTCCTGCAGCAGAGTGCGCAAGGCCATCGGCGCGGTGGCGTCGAGGCTGCGGCGTGATTCGAGCGCGGTCAGCTCCATCATGCGGTCCACCAGCTCCTGGATGCGCTGCGTCTCGCGCGCGATGTTGGCCACGAAGCGTGCGCGGTCGGCGTCGGGCATGGGCTCTTGCAGCAGCTCGGCCGCGCCGCGAATGGCCGAGAGCGGGCTCTTCACTTCGTGGGTGAGCGTCTGCACATAGTCGGCCACGTAGCTGCGGCCGGCCAGCGCATCACGCATCTCGTCGAAGGCCGCACGCGCGGCACCCAGCGCACGCCGGCCCAGGCGTGGCAGGCTGAACGAGCGCTGCGCGCGCACATACCGCGCGTAGTCGGCAAACACGCCGAAGGGCCGCACCAGCCACACCGACACGATCACCACCAGCAACAGCACCGCGACCACCGAGATGGTGCCCACCAGCAAGGTCTTGCGTCGCGCGGCCTGCACGAACTGGCCAAAGCTTTGGACCGGCTTGCCCACGCTCACGGCGCCGATGATCTGGTCGGCCACACGAATGGGCACCGCCACGTACATCACCGAGGTGCCAGGGTCGTTGTCGACATCGGGCGAGGTGCGGGCGCCGTATTCGCCCCGCAGCGCACGCTTCACGTCACGCCACTGCGAGTGGTCGGCACCGAGGGCGCGGTTGGTCGAGTCGAACACCACCTGGCCGCCCCGGTCGACCACGGTGAGGCGCAGCTCGACCCGCGTTTTTTCGAAGCCGTAGATGTCGGCCTTGAAGCGCTTGGCATACAGCGCCTGGAACACCGGACCCAGCGCATCGGGCTGCAGCGTGCCGTCGCGCGACACACCTTCGACCAGGGTGGCGAGCAGCTGCGCCGTTTCCACTAGCGACTCTTCGGCCGACTCGCGGTAGCGCGGGTCGATCTCTTCGAGCTGGCGGTACATCAAGAGGCTCACGCCCACGACGTAGGCCAACAGAATCCCGACAAAAATGCGGGTTCGTTTTGTCACGCCACAGGCAGCGCCGAAGGCAGGTCTTCAGCCAGCGCATACCCGCTGCCGCGGTGCGTGCGGATCGGCTCCAGCGTCGGCGCGACGAGCTTCATCTTGGCGCGCAGCGTTTTCACATGCGCGTCGACCGTGCGGTCGAGGCTGTCGGAGTCGTCCCACACCTTGTCGAGCAGGGTGTCGCGCGAGAACACGTGGCCGGGGCGTGAGGCGAGCGTCTGCAAGAGCCCGAACTCGTAGCGCGACAGCTCCAGCAGGGCGCCGTAGAAACGGATCTGCCGTTTGCCTTCGTCCACCGCCAGCGGCAGTGCGGGCACTGTCGGCGGTGGAGCGGGCGGCTTGGCGCTGCGCCGCAAGATGGAGCGCACCCGCGCCACCAGCTCGCGCGGCGAAAAGGGTTTGGCCACGTAATCGTCGGCACCCAGCTCCAGGCCGACCACGCGGTCGATCTCGTCGCTGCGGGCAGTGAGAAAAACCACCGGCACGTCGCTGAACTCCCGCAGGCGCTTGAACACCTCGAAGCCGCTGGTGTCGGGCAGGCCCACGTCGAGGATCACCAGGGCCGGCGGCTGGGCCTTCACCTGCGACAAGGCCTCTTCGCCAGTCGCCACCCAGGCCGGGTCGAAGCCCTCTGTGCGCAACGCGTATTGCAGGGTGTCGGCGATGCCCGGCTCGTCTTCGACGATGAGAACCCTTGGCTTCATTCGGCGGGCAAGAAACCTTCGATGGACAAATAGCGTTCGCCAGTGTCGTAGTTGAATCCGAGCACCGTAGCGCCTTTGGGCATGTCGGGCAGCTTCTGTGCAATCGCGGCCAGCGTGGCACCCGAAGAGATGCCGACCAGCAGCCCTTCTTCACGAGCCGAGCGGCGGGCGTATTCACGCGCCGCTTCGGCCTCGACCTGGATCACGCCGTCGAGCAGGTCCACATGCAGGTTCTTCGGGATGAACCCCGCGCCAATGCCCTGGATCGGGTGCGGGCTGGGCTTGCCTCCGCTGATGACCGGTGAGGCACTCGGCTCCACCGCAAACACCTTCAGCTTGGGCCACATGGCTTTGAGCACCTTGGCGCAGCCGGTGATGTGGCCGCCGGTGCCCACGCCGGTGATCAGCGCCTCGATGCCGCTCGGGAAGGCCGCCGCAATCTCCTGCGCCGTGGTGCGCACGTGCACGTCGATGTTGGCCGCGTTGTCGAACTGCTGCGGCATCCAGG
>JACMKJ010000601.1 GCA_014380155.1 Rhizobacter sp.
CCGCCTCTCGCGCTGGATGCCGCGCCTCGCCGTGGCCCCCAGCTTCGCGCTCGCATTTGCTTTCATCTACGGCCTGATCGCGTGGAACGGCGTGCTGTCGTTTTCGGCCTCGCGCCTGCTGCCCAACTACGAGTTCGTCGGCTGGGCGCAGTACGTCACCTTGTTCGAGAGCGAACGCTGGTGGGTGGCGCTCTCCAACCTCGGCATCTTCAGCGTGCTCTTCATCGGCGTGGGCCTGGCGCTCGGCCTCGGCCTCGCGATCCTGCTCGACCAGAAAATCCGCGCCGAAGGGGCGCTGCGCACCATCTACCTGTACCCGATGGCGCTCAGCTTCATCGTCACCGGCACCGCGTGGAAGTGGATCCTGAACCCCGGCCTCGGCCTCGAACACCTGGTCCAGCAATGGGGCTGGACGAGCTTCACGTTTGACTGGCTGGTCAACCCCGACAAGGCCATCTACACCGTGGTCATCGCCGGTGTGTGGCAAAGCGCAGGCTTCGTGATGGCGCTCTTTCTCGCCGGCCTGCGCGGCATCGACGACTCCATCATCAAGGCCGCGCAGATCGACGGCGCCTCGCTGCCACGCATCTACTGGCGAGTGATCATCCCGAGCCTGCGGCCGGTGTTCTTCAGCACGCTGCTGGTGCTGGCCCACATCTCGATCAAGAGCTTCGACCTCGTGATGGCGCTCACCGCTGGCGGCCCCGGTTTTGCGACCGACGTGCCGGCCACCTTCATGTACGCCATGAGTTTCTCGCGTGGGCAGATCGGCCTGGGCGCGGCCTCGGCAACGGTGATGCTGTGCACCGTGGCGGCCATCGTCGTGCCTTATCTCTACTCTGAATTGCGGACGCGCAAATGAAGGCCCACCACGTTCACCGCCTGGCCATCTGGTCGGTGCTGCTGCTGTTTGCCGCCGTCTTCTTGTTGCCGCTGTATGTGATGGTCGCCACCTCGCTGAAAGACATGGCCGAGGTGCGCGACGGCAGCTTGCTCTCGCTGCCCGGCGGCCTCAACTTCGACGCCTGGCACAAGGCCTGGTCGCAAGCCTGCACCGGCACCGACTGCGGCGGCCTGCGCCCCTTCTTCTGGAACTCCACGCTGATGGTGGTGCCGGCGGTGCTCATCTCCACCGCGCTCGGGGCCGTCAACGGCTACGTGTTCGCCAAGTGGCGCTTCAAGGGCAGCGAGTTCATGTTCGGGCTGATGCTGTTCGGCGCCTTCATGCCGCTGCAGGTGGTGCTGCTGCCGATGTCGCAAGTGCTCGGTTGGTTCCAGCTCGCCGACTCGATCTGGGGCCTGGTGATCGTGCACGTGCTGGTGGGCCTGGCGACGACCACGCTCTTCTTCCGCAACTACTACGTGAGCCTGCCCGACGAGCTGATCCGCGCCGCCATGCTCGATGGTGCGGGCTTCTGGCGCATCTTCTGGCGCATCGTGCTGCCGCTGTCGGCGCCCATCATGGTGGTGACGCTGATCTGGCAATTCACCGCCATCTGGAACGATTTCCTGTTCGGCGTGGTGTTCTCGGCGGGGGATGCGAAGCCGATCACCGTCGGCCTGAACAACATGGCCAACACCTCGAGCTCGGTGAAGGAATACAACGTCGACATGGCCGCCGCGATGATCGCCGCGCTGCCCACACTCGCCATCTATGTGCTGGCAGGCAAGTACTTCGTGCGCGGGTTGACTGCCGGCGCCGTCAAAGGTTAAAGAAAGGATCGGCCGCCGGGCCGCCCCAAGGCCGATCGCTCCCCTCGGGGGCTGCGGGCGCCGAAGGCGACCTTGGGGCTCAAATGAATATGGGTGCACTCTCCATTCGCAACGTCCGCAAAAGTTTTGGCGCGGTCGACATCCTCAAGGGCATCGACATCGAGATCGATGAAGGCGAGTTCCTGATCCTGGTCGGCCCTTCGGGCTGCGGCAAGTCGACGCTGTTGTCGATGATTGCGGGGCTCGACCAGCCCACCAGCGGCAGCATCCACATCGGCGAGCGCGACGTCACGAACCAGCTGCCGAAAGATCGCGACATCGCGATGGTGTTCCAGAGCTACGCGCTCTACCCCAACATGAACGTGGCCGAGAACATCAGCTTCGCGCTCGAGATGCGCAAGGTGCCCAAGCCCGAACGTGAGGCTGCAGTGCAGCGCGTGGCCAAGATGCTGCAGATCGAGCACCTGCTCGACCGCAAGCCCGCGCAGCTCTCGGGCGGCCAGCGCCAGCGCGTGGCCATGGGGCGTGCCCTCGCGCGCAACCCCAAGCTGTTCTTGTTCGACGAGCCGCTCTCCAACCTCGACGCCAAGCTGCGGGTGGAGATGCGCGCCGAGATCAAGCTCTTGCACCAGCGCACCCGCACCACCACGGTGTACGTGACGCACGACCAGGTCGAGGCCATGACACTCGGTGACCGCATCGCGGTGATGAAAGACGGCACGGTGCAGCAGTTCGGCACGCCCGACGACATCTACAGCCGCCCGGCCACCCGCTTCGTGGCCGAGTTCATCGGCTCGCCGGCGATGAACATGCTGCAGGCCGACGCGGTGAAGCAGGGCGATGCCGTGCTGAACGTGAAAGGCCAGGCCATCGCGTTGAGCGCGGCGCAACAGCAGGCCTTGCAACAAACACCCGCCAATGGCTGCGTGATCGGCCTGCGGCCCGAGTGCATCCATCTCGCCGACGATGGCGTGCCCGGCCGCCTGACCCTGCTGGAACCCACCGGCCCCGACACCTACGCCTTCGTCGACACCGCCATCGGCAGCCTGGTGCTGCGCACCGGCGGGCGTGTCACCCAGCGTGTGGGCGACAGCGTGCGCGTGGCGTGGGATGCGCGTGACTTGCACTTGTTCGATGCGGGCAGCGAGGCGCGCATCGGTTGAGCGGCTGAGATTCCTCCCTTCGGGCCGAGGTATCGAAGCCCAGCGCAGGCCTTCGATACCTCAGGCCGAACGGAGACAAGAGAACAGCTTGGTGTCAACGCTTCGCCTTGACCCCAACCTTCTTCCTCACCGGCTTCGCATTGCGCGCCCGCAGCGCCGCTTCCATCGCCAGCCTCGCCCAGGGCAGCATCAACGCAGGTGACTCCATCGTGTCTTCGGGCACGGTCCAGTAGCTCACCGTCACCTGCTTGCCAGCCCCGTCGTACACGAACGGCTCGCAACCGGCAGCCTCGAAGCGTGGCCGGGTTTGTGCATCGGCCTTCAGGTAAAGCCGGTCTGCGATGACCAGCGCGAGAAACACCTCGTCCACATAAAACCCATAGCCCCCGAACATGCGCTTCACACGCGTGGGCCCCAGCGTGCTCAGCAGCTCGGCGCAATGGGCGGGAAATTCAGACAGCGTGGCCATGCCCATGCCTCGCAGGTTGATGGTGATCGGCATCATAGAAGCCGACCGAGGCGCGCCGCACAATCGGCACGCGTGGTGAACGCCCACGCTGCATGCCGCAACGTGACTGCACAATCAACGCTCTTGTTGGAGACCTCGCATGACCCCAGAAGAACGCAAAGCCCTGCGCGACAAACTGATCGCCGCCCGACAGGCCTTGCCCGACCGGCTGGAGCTCGCGGTGCAGCTGCAGAGCGTGTTGCGCACCTGGCTCGTGAGCCGGCGCGAGTCGAGCATCGGCGCCTACTGGCCGATCAAGGGCGAGTTCGACCCGCTGCCCGCGCTCTACCGCTGGAGCGAAGGCGGCCCCGAAGGCTCACCGCGCCGCATCGGCCTGCCGGTGGCCGACAAGGCGACGGGCGAGCTGCGTTTTCACGTGTGGTTCCCCGGCTGCCCGATGGAGCTGGATGCGTATGACATTCCCAAGCCGAAAGACACCGACGAGTTCAAGCCCGCGCTCTTGCTCGTGCCCTGCGTGGGCTATGGGCCAGGCGGCATTCGCCTAGGTTATGGCGGCGGTTTCTACGACCGCACGCTGTCGGAGCTGAACCCTCGGCCGTTGACCATCGGCATCGGCTACGCGCACGGCTTCTTGCCCATGCTGCGCGGCGGGCCCGACGACCTGCCGCTCGATGTGGTGCTGACCGAAGAAGGCGTGGTCTGGAAGCGCTGAGCGCCTAGGCCGCGCGCGCATCGGCTGAACGGCCGGCCCGAAGCGGTGCTTCTTCACACCGTGTGCGCCAGCGCCAAGCTGCTGCGCACGGACAATCGAGGCCGTGCAACGCGGCAAGCGCCATGGACCCGTTCTCCGTCATCGTCATGCTGGCCATCCACCTCGTCGCGAGCGGCGGGTTGATGTTTATCGTCTGGCGGCTGATGCCCGACGCGCCGGGCCTGTGCCGGTGGGCGATGGCGAGCACCTTGTTCGGGCTGGGCTACCTGGCACGCCTGTTTTTTGGCATGCAGACCGTCGACCTGATCGGCGTGGCCTCCGACGGCGTGATGCTGCTGGCCGTGCTGCTGTTCAGTGAAGGCCTGCGCGAATTTTCCGGCAGCCCGCTCGCGCCGCGCCACCAGCGGGTGGCGCTGTGGGTGCTGGTCTTTGCGGCCCAGGCCTCGGCCTCGGTGCTCGGCGGTGTGCTTTGGCGCCACATCGGCATCAACCTCGCCACCGGCTCGATGTATGCAGTGATGACCTGGTCGCTGGTGCTCGAGATCCGCCGCCAGCCGCTGGCGCTGCACGCTCCCTTGCGCCTGCTGGCCGCGATGATCGGCGGGCTGGGTGCGCTCACGCTGCTGCGTGCCTACAGCATTGCCACCGAAGGCATGGCCGTCGCGTTCAAGGGCGTCTTCGCCCAGGCCTTCTACATCTATGCCTCGCTCGCGGCCGTGGTGGTGGCGATGACGATGCTGTGGCTCATGTTCCTGCGCCTCAACGGGCGGCTGGCCGAGCTGGCCACACGTGACGCGCTCACCGGCGTCTACAACCGCAATGGCCTCGACCGGGCGCTGCAGCAGCACTTTGCACGGCGCGATGCACCACCGCTCACGCTGGTGCTGGTCGACATCGACCACTTCAAGCGCATCAACGACACGCAGGGCCACGCCGCCGGTGACGCCATGCTCAAGGCCGTGGCCACCGCGCTGCTGGCGCAGCTGCGCGCGGGCGACTTCGTGGCGCGCATCGGCGGTGAAGAGTTCCTGATCGGCTGCGTGGGCGCGCCCGACGATGTGGCGTTGCCGCTGGCCCAGCGTCTGCGCAGCAGCGTGGGCCGCCTGCAGGTGCTGGCGGCCGACAGCAGCCACCCCGTCGCCTGCACCGTGAGCGTGGGTGTGTCGGCCGGCTTCAGCAGCTACGCCGGCTGGGAGGCCGCGGCTTTGCAAGCCGACCAGGCGTTGTACGAAATGAAAGCCTCGGGGCGCGACGGAGTGCGGCCCTTTGTGGCCGCCTGAAGCCACGTGCCTGCAAGCGCAGGGCCGTCAATCGAAGATGTCGCTCAGCCACGACTTGGGCTTGCGGTAGCCCTGGCCGTGCTTTCTGTAGTCAGAGTCCACAAAGTCAGGGCGTCGCTGCACGGGTTGGGTGTAAGCCTGGGGCGAAGCACTTTGTGGCGCTTGTGTCGCGCCTGCGCTGCGCTCGATGAGCTTGTCGAGCTCGCCACGGTCTAGCCACACACCACGGCATTGCGGGCAGTAGTCGATCTCGATGCCTTGGCGGTCGGCCATCACCAGGGTGGCGTCTTGGCATGTGGGGCATTTCATTCGGATCTCCTGTCGGTTGTTGAAAGTTCGATCCGCCGATAGACGCGACGAGGGGCAAAGAGTTCAATGTCTCAGCCCAGCCAGCGAAACGCGAGCGGCATCAACAACGAAGCCAGCAGCACCTGCAGCCCGAGCGCCATGCCGGCGTAGGCACCCGCATCGGCATCCACCTGCAAGGCGCGTGCGGCGCCGATGCCATGCGCCGTGGTGCCCAGCGCAAAACCGCGCACCGCCCACACGTCGATGCGCAACAGGTCAAACAGATACTTGGCCGACAGCGCGCCCACCATGCCGGTGAGCACCGCAAACACGGCCGACAGCGCGGGCACGCCGCCAATGCGCTCGGCAATTCCCATGGCCACCGGCGCCGTCACCGACTTGGGCGCGCGCGAGCGCAACACCTCGTCGGGCAGACCCAGCGCCCAGCCCAGCGCCACCGCACACGCCGCTGCCGTGATGCCGCCCACCAGCGCCGCCAGCACCAGCGCCACACCACGCCGCCGCACCTCG
>JACMKJ010000058.1 GCA_014380155.1 Rhizobacter sp.
CAACGACGGTGGTGACACCGATGGCGCCTGCTGCCGCGCCGGCACCGGCTGCGCCCGCTGCGCCTTCCGTGGGGGTGAGCTGCCCCGGCTACCAGCAGGTGATGCAAGACGCCGGCTACCCGCGCGAGGCCCTGCGCGCGCAGGTCGAGGTGGGCCAGGTGCTGGTGTCTTTCAGCATCGGCACCAATGGCCAGGTGAAAAACGCCACGATCCTGCGCTCGACAAACCGTGTCTTCGACCGGCACAGCCTGGAGACGGTGGCGCAGTTCAAGTGCACCCCCCAGCCTCAAGAGATCTCCGGTGTGCAAGTGCCCCTCGTTTTCAACACGCAGTGACGCGGTCACTAACTTTCATCCATTGGGAAAACAGCATGTCTCTCTTCAAGCAATTCAACCGCCTTCTCGCCACGACCCTGCTGGCCGCCAGCGCGGCGCTGGCTGCGCCTGCATGGGCGCAGGTGCCCGCCAGCGCACCGGCCCCTGAGCCCGCTGTCGTGGCTGCGCCTGCAGCGGGTGCCGTGACCAAGGAAACCGTCGAGAACCCGTATGACCTGAAGCACCTCTGGGCACAGGGCGACGTGGTGGCGCGCGGCACCTTGATCATCCTGGTGATCATGAGCGCGGCGAGCTGGTACATCCTTGTCACCAAGCTGTACGAGAGCTTCAAGATCGCGGCCCAGGCCCGCAAGGCGCGCCTGAGCTTCTTCAAGTCAGCCAGCCTGAACGCCGGGGTCGACACCTTGCCGGAGGGCGGCGCGTTCCGCTTCATCGCCGAGACGGCCATTGATGCCGGTAAGGACCACGCCGGCGAGCTCACCGCCAACATCGACCGCAACACCTGGGTGGGCATGAGCGTGCAGCGCGCCATCGAAAGAGTGCAGAGCCGCCTGCAGGATGGCCTGGCGGTGCTGGCCACGGTGGGTTCCACGGCGCCGTTTGTCGGCCTGTTCGGCACCGTGTGGGGCATCTTGAATGCGTTGACCGCCATCGGTGTCGCCGGCCAGGCGTCGATCGACAAGGTGGCCGGCCCGGTCGGCGAATCGCTGCTGATGACGGCCATCGGCCTCGCGGTGGCTGTGCCGGCGGTGCTGGGCTACAACTGGCTGGTCCGCCGCAACAAGACCACGATGGAATCGGTGCGCAGCTTCGGCGCCGACCTGCACGGCGTGCTGCTCGGTGCCGCCAAGGCAGCGCGCTGAGCGGCCAGGAGACAAAGCATGGCGATGAACGTAGGCGTCCCCGACGGCGACGAAGACGAGGTGGTGGCGAGCATCAACACGACCCCGCTGGTGGATGTGATGCTGGTGCTGTTGATCATCTTTCTGATCACCGTGCCGGTCGTCACGCAGAACGCCGCAGTCACTCTGCCCAAAGAGCCCAACATCGTTCGCCAGACCAAGCCCGAGAACATCGAGATCTCGGTCACGCAAGACGGTGACGTCTTCTGGAACGCCCAGGCCGTGGCCGACAACAGCGCGCTGGTCGAGCGGCTGAAGAAGGTGGCGGTCACCGTGCCACAACCCGAGATTCACATTCGTGGCGATGGCAAGTCGCGCTACGAATCGGTGGGCCGTGTGGTCTTTGCCTGCCAGCGTGCGGGCATCCAGAAGATCAGCTTCGTCACCGAACCGCCGCCGCGCGGTTGATCGTCACACTTGCCAGGAGAGAAACCCATGGGAATGAACGCAGGTTCGGGCAGCGTTGGCGCCGAGCCCGACGTGCTGGTCGAGATGAACACCACGCCGTTGATCGACGTGATGCTGGTGCTTTTGATCATGCTCATCATCACCATCCCGATCCAGCTGCACTCGGTCAACCTCAACATGCCGGCCGGCAACCCGCCACCGCCCGCCGCGCCGCCCGTGGTCGTCACCATCGACATTGATTTCGACGGCACGATCTTCTGGAACGGCGAGGCGCTGTCCGACCGCTCCGCGCTCGAAGGCAGGCTGAGCGCCACGGCGGCGATGCCCGACCAGCCCGAGGTGCACCTGCGGCCCAACAAGCTCGTCGAATACGAACGCGTGGCCGGGGTGATGGCCAGCGCACAGCGCCTGGGCGTGAGCAAGCTCGGCATGGTCGGCAACGAACAATTCATCAAATGACGAAGCCGATTAATACCAATTGACACACTGGTATTACTGGTACTAAACTGGTTCTATCGCAGGGGCTGACGCCCGGCAAAACAACAGGAACCGAGAAGGCCGACATGATCGACTTTTTGATCGGGGTGGATGGTGGGGGCACCGCAACGCGCGCGATCGTGGCGCGCCCAGGTGGGCCCGTGCTGGGCCAGGGCAGTGCCGGCCCGTCGGCCTTGGGGCA
>JACMKJ010000602.1 GCA_014380155.1 Rhizobacter sp.
CCCACCAACCCCATTCCCGGCTTGACCGCGCTGGCACCCGCAGGCGCCACCACCGGAGGTGCCGGCTTCAACCTGACGGTCAGCGGCTCGAACTTCGTGGCCGGCTCGACGGTTCTCTGGAACGGCGCCAACCGGACCACCAGCTTCGTCAGTGCCACGCAACTGACAGCAGCCATTGCGGCGGCCGATATCGCGGCAGCCGGCACGTCGCAGGTGACGGTGTTCAATCCGGCCCCCGGCGGCGGCACATCGGCGGCCCAATCGTTCACCGTCTCAGCCGCCACCACCGTGCAGGACCTGACGGCTGCGGGCACGGTGATTGCCAAGATCACCGCCCCCCAGGGCGGCGGCTCGCGCAACATCCAGATCATCCGCGACGGCGTGAGACCAGCTGCGGGCAGCCCCCCGGGTTACACCGACCAGTACGACACCTGGGATGGCCCCAATGCTGCGGCAGACGACTGGATCGGCTACCAGTACACGACCACGCAGACCTTCAGCCGGGTGCTGTTCCAGGAGGGCATCAACTTCGGTGACGGCGGCTGGTTCAACACCCTGACCGTGCAGGTGCGCCAAGGCGGCAACTGGGTCACCGTGCCAGGCCTGGCCTCAACGCCTGCCTATCCCGGCGTGAACAACGGCATCCACTACGAAAGCTACACCCTGAACTTCACGCCAACGAGCGGGGACGCCATCCGCATCTTCGGCGCACCGGGCGGTGCTGCGGCGTTTATCTCTGTGGCTGAACTGCGGGTGTTTGGGCTTTGATTCAGTGCAATGCAACGGGCGCTTGCGCAGGCGCCGCGCTCATGCCTTGACCATCCGCTCGGACCTGTTGGGCAACATCGACAGGTTAAAAAGGCCGTCAGCACTGGGGCGATTTTTCAGCCCGAAGTCATCGGCTAGTTCGTCAACCTGTTGCTCGACCAGCAGCTTCCGGACGTCTCCCGGACCGTGCGCGGCCGTGTCGGGCGCCCCGACATATCGCGAGGTGATGCGCCAGCGCGCCAGCTCGACCTTATCGTCCAGAAAAGGCTCGCGCTGCTTGGATTCAGACCACTCAGGGCTATTGATCAGGCGAAAGTTGATGGCATCGCTGGCCAGCCACGGAGAATCGGACGTGCACCGGGGCAGCCTGAATCGTCAGATGACCCCAATCGCCGAGGCAGCTGGGCATCCGGTTTGCACTATGACGCTATAAATTAAATAGCTGAAACCCCTTGTATATAGTGCGCTAAAGGCCTATTTGGCTCTGATTTTGGCAGTTTGGGCCGTCTCGGCCATCCTTCGCACCTTATTCTCCTTGCGAACCGCGATGCGCCCAGGCCGTCGTGTTTTTCTCGATGTAGCTGAACAGTTCATACATCACCATCGCCATCGCGCCGACCACCATCAGGCCGCTGAAGGCCAGCCCCATCTGCATGGCCGAGCCAGCCGAGATCAGCAGGTAGCCGATGCCTTCGTTGGCGGCGGTCATCTCGCTGACGGTGGTGCCGACAAACGCCAGGGTGATGGCGACTTTCAGCGAGCCGAAAAAGTAAGGCATCGAGCGCGGCAGCCCGACCTTGACCAGCACGTCCCAGCGTTTGGCGCCGAGCACACGCAGCACGTCTTCCAGTTCAGGCTCCAGCGTAGCCAGGCCCGTCGCCATGTTCACCATTATCGGGAAGAACGAGATCAAGAACGCGGTGAGAATTGCCGGCCCAACGCCGATGCCAAACCACACCACCAGAATCGGCACGAAGGCGGCCTTGGGCAGCGCGTTGAACGCCGTCATCAGCGGGTACATCGCCGCGTAGGCCAGGCGCGAGCTGCCGATCAGGAAGCCGAGCAAGGTGCCCACCACGATCGAGATGCCAAAGCCCACCATCGTGACCCAGAAGGTGCGCCAGGCGTGGCCGGCGATCACGCCGCCGAACTCCCATGTCTGCGCCGCAATGCGCGAAGGCGCGGGGAAGATGAACTCCGAGACGTTGAAGCCGCGGCAGATCAGCTCCCACAGCACCAGCACGGCGACCAGCAGCAGCCATGGCGCCATGGCCAAACGTTGAGCCCGGGTCATGCTGCGGCTCCCACCGGCTTGCGGATGACACCGATGTGTTCACGCAACTCCAGCACGATGTCGGTGAACTCCTTGGTGTAGGTCAGCTCCAGCTCGCGCGGGCGTGGCAGCTCGATCTTGCGTTGCACCAGCATGCGCCCGGGGCTGCGGCTCATCACATAGACCGTGTCGGCGAGGAACACCGCTTCGCGCAGGTCGTGCGTGACCAGGATGACGTTGAATTTCTGCACCGTCCAGAGGTCGCGCAAGATGCACCACAACTCTTCGCGCGTGAAGGCATCGAGCGCGCCGAAAGGCTCGTCGAGCAGCAGCATCTTGGGTTCGTGGATCAGCGCGCGGCAGATCGACGCGCGCTGCTGCATGCCGCCCGAGAGCTGCCACGGAAACTTGTCTTCGTAGCCACCGAGGCCCACGCTTTGCAGCAGCTTGCGCGCCTTGTCGGCGTATTCGCCGCGCTTCGCGCGGAAGCTGCTGCGGTAGGGCTCGACGATCTCGAGCGGCAGCAGCACGTTGTCGAGCGTGGTGCGCCAGGGCAACAGCGACGGCGCCTGAAAGGCCATGCCGGTGATCTTGAGCGGGCCGCTCACCTCCTTGCCGTCGATCAGGATGCTGCCTTGCGACGGCATCTTCAAGCCCGTGGCGAGCTTCATGAAGGTGGACTTGCCGCAACCCGAAGGCCCCACGATGGCGATGAACTCGCCCTGGTCGACCTGCAGCGAGATGTCTTCGACGGCGTACTGTTTTTTGGCCAGCAGCTCGTCGTTGTAGGCGAGCCAGACATTGCGAAAGTCCACAAAAGAGGTCATGGCGGTTTGGGCAATTGGTTGATGACGGACTTCACGGCCTGTTGGTAGAGCTGGGGTGCTTCGCTGTGCAGGTAGCTGTGCGTGCCCCCCGACACTTCGACCCAGCGCACACCCGGCCGGGCGGCATCACGCAATTTCCGGCCCAGGGCGACGGGAACGGTTTTGTCCTGGTCGCCGTGGATCATCAGGATGGGCGCGTCGACCCGCCCGATCTTGCTGAGGGAGTCGAACTTCTGCCGCGTGATCCACGAGGCGATCGTGCCCCAGAACCCCACCGCCGCGGCCACGTCGGGCATGTTGGTGAAGGTCGATTCCACGATCAGCGCACCGTAGTCGGTGAGGTAGTGCTTGCGACTGGCGAGGTTGACGGCCACGCCGCCACCCATCGAGTGGCCGAAGATCACGCGTTGGCGCGGGTCGGGCTGGCGGCGTGCGAGTTCGCTCCAGGCGGTGTCAGCGTCGGCGAGGATGGTGGCCTCGGAAGGCACCATGGGTGTGCTGTCGCCCCAGCCGCGGTAGTCGACCGCCAGCACGTTGAAGCCCGCCTCGCGCAGGGCTTCGATCTTCGGGCGGTTGCGGTAGAGGTTGCGAAAGGTGCCGTGCAGGTAGAGCAGCGCCGGCGCGTTGGGCTCTTTCGCGGGCAGCCACCAGAACTGCAGCGTGTCAGTCGTCCCTGCGGTCAGGCCGGGAACGCTGATGGTGAAGGTCTCGTCGCCCGGGCTCAGGCCCTTGAAGTCGGCGGGCCGCCCGGGGCTCGGGCGGTAGACCAGCTCGCGCTCCTTGACGTCCCACCAGGCGCACCCGCCAAGTGAAGAGAGCAGGCAAAGCGTCACACACCCCGTCGCGAAGCCCCGTACCCGCAGGGCGGAAGGGCCCAAAAACCTGGCGACAATCGTCATCATGAGATTCCTTGTTCCTGCCGTGGCGGGTGGGCTGCTTTGTTGCGCCCCGCCTGTTTATTCACAGACTTCTGTGCCTGAGGTAGTGCCATCCAGTGAGCCGGCCGCCTTTGCGACGGCACCACCCCCACGCGATTCCTGGCGGCTGATGGCGTCGCCGTTTTCGTACCATTATTCACGCGACGAGGCTCACCGGCCGGTGCTCATGATCGGGCTGGAGCGGCAGCGCTCCGACGGCTACGTTTGGGGCGGCACCTATTTCAGCAACTCGTTCGGGCAGCCCAGTGGCTACGTCTACGTGGGCGAGCGGCTGGCCAACTGGAGCCAATACCCGCAGCTGTTTGCCCAGTGGACTGCGGGCGTGCTGTATGGCTACAAGGGCGAATTCAAGGACAAGGTGCCGCTGAACCACGGCGGGTTTTCGCCGGGAGCGGTGCTGTCGGTGGGCTGGCAGTTCACGCCGGTCTATTCGGCGCAGCTGAATGTGCTGGGCAACTCGGCGCTGATGTTCCAGGTGTCGGTCGATTTGCCCTGAGGCGCCGCGTTACTTCTTGGCGGCCTTACTGAAGATGTCGCGCTCGGCGGCTGCGGGCAGGTAGCCCCCGTTCCACACCGCTGAGGCGTTGACCCGCTCCTTGGTGGCGAATGCATCCGACACCTGGCTGGCCATCAGCGCCAGGCGTGCGCTCTTGGCTTCGCCGAAACCTTCGGCCTTGGCATCGGCGGTCAGAACCGTGGCATCGAGCGCGAGCTTCAGGCGGCGTGTTTCGAGCTCTTCGTTGATGATGCCGTCACGCGCTTTCACGGTGGCGATCGAGGCCTTGGGGTCGGCGATCACGTCTTTCACGCCCTTGCTGAAGGCGCGCAAAAACGCCTTCACCGCCTCGGGGTTCTTCTTCAGGAATTCTTCGCCCACGATGATGGCGTTGCCGTACAGCTTCACGCCGTAGGTGGGGTAGGGCAGGATCACCACGTCTTCGGCTTTCACCCCGCGTGCTTCGAGGTTGAGCAGCGAGGTGAACGAGAAGCCGGTGATGGCGTCGATGTCACCGCGCACGAGCATGGTTTCGCGCAAAGGCGGGTCCATCGCGGTCCAGGCGACATTGCTCACGTTGTTGGCCTTGGCAAAGATCGGCCAGGCTTTGCGGCCGGCGTCGAACACTGGGGCGCCCAGCTTCTTGCCGTTGAGGTCGGCCGGGGTCTTGATGCCGCTCTTCTTGAGCGCGAGCACGGCGGCCGGCG
>JACMKJ010000603.1 GCA_014380155.1 Rhizobacter sp.
CAGGGCGCGAATACCCAGTTCGTCGTCGACAACAAGAATGGTGGCCATGAATCCTCAGTGCGCCCGTGCTTCGGCGTTTGCCATGACAGCGGGGGTGCTGTCTGCCGGCGCGAATTTTGAAAATGATAGCGAAACTTGCGCCCCGGTCACTTCGGGCCCGTCGGGGCCGGTCGTGGTGAGGTTCGCCAGGCGGATGCGCGCGCCGTGTTCGTCGGCAATCTTCTTCACCACCGCAAGCCCGAGGCCGGTGCCTTTGCTCTTGGTGGTGACATAGGGTTCGAAGGCACGTTTGAGCACCTTCTCGGAGAAGCCCGGCCCGTTGTCAAGCACCTGCAAACGCACCGCGCGCAGCTCGCCTTGCTCGGTGCGAGCGATCTCGGTGCGCAGGCGCACGCAGCCTTCGGGGCGCTCGGCCACGGCGTCGAGCGCGTTTTGCACCAGGTTGTGGATCACCTGGCGCAGCTGAGTGGTGTCGCCCAGGATGGCGGGCAGCTCGGGTGTGAGCTCAGGGCGCAAGCGGCCCGACTCCTGCGCGGTGGCGTAGAGCGTGAGCACCTCGCTGACCAGCGCGTTGAGGTCGAGCGCTTGCGGGCGAGCAGCGGGCAGGCGCGCGTAGTCGCGGAACTCGTTGACCAGGGTCTTCATCGCCTGCACTTGGTTGACGATGGTGCCCACCGAGCGCACCAGCATCGCCTGGTCGAGGCCTTCGAGCTTGGATTCGAGCTTGTGTTGCAGGCGTTCGGCAGAAAGCTGGATGGGCGTGAGCGGGTTCTTGATCTCGTGCGCCAAGCGGCGAGCCACTTCGCTCCACGCCTCGGCGCGCTGTGCCGACACCACCTCGGTGATGTCGTCGAACACCATCAGCTGGCCGGCGTGCGGCATCGAGGCGCCGCGCACGAGCAAGGTGACCTTGTCGCCGTCTTTGGTGTCATTCATGCGGCCTTGCGCGGTGCTGGTCTGCAGGTCGAAGGCGTCTTGCCAGTGGTCGCGCTCACCGGCCTCGGGGCTGCCGCGGTGCAGCTCGAAACGCTGCGCCACCGCGGCGGCAAAGTCTTGCAGGCCCGGCACTTCGCTGAGCAGGCGGCCACGGTAGGCCGACACCGGCAGGCGAAGAATGCGCGTGGCCCCCGGGTTGACGGTGTCGATGTGGCCGTCTTTGTCGAACACGATCACACCGGCGGTGAGGTTGTCCAGAATCGTCTGCAAATTGGTGCGCGCCGCTTCGAGCTGCGCCAGGCTGCGCTGCACCAGCGAGCGGGCATCCGACAGCTGCTCGGTCATGTCGGCGAACGAGCGGGTGAGTCCGCTCAGCTCGTCGCGCGAGGCAAACACCTGTTTGCGCGTGAGGTCACCGCGCGCCACCTGGCGCACACCTTCGGCCAGCACGAGCAGCGGCCGCGCGAGCTGGTTGCCCAGCGTCACCGCCAGCAGCAAGGCGCCGAACACTGCCAGCACCAGCGTGAGCGTGAGCGTGCCGATGTACATGCGGCGCAGGCCGTCGCGCGCCAGCGCGCGCTGCTGGTACTCGCGATAAGCCGCCTGCACCGCCAGCGCATTGGTGACCATGGTGCTGGGCAGCAACTGGGTGACCATCAGGAAACGGTCTTGTGCGCCCAGCGAGAAGCTGCTGCTGGGCATGAAGGCCAGGGCGCGGATGCGCGCCGTGCCGGTATTCGCAGTGACATCTTCGTCCAGCCCTTCGAGCTGACCAACCACCCGCACGCTGCGCGCCTGGCGCAGCTGGTTGAGGCTGGGGCGCTCGGGCGCGAACGAGTTGGTGCTGCGGCCCGCCGTCAGCAGCACCTGGCCGTTGGCGCCAAGCAGGGTGACCTCTTGCGCCGAGAGCTGTTCACGCAAGCGCTCCAGCGAGAGCGGGGCCACCGGGTTGGTGGTGTCGCTCAATCGCTCGGCCGCGAGGCGGGTCTTGGTGGCCAGGTCGTTGACCTGCGCGTCGAGCGTGGCTCGGCCGAGGCTCAGGCCCGCATCGAGCGCACCTTCGACCTTCACGTCGAACCAGGTCTCGATGCTGCGCGACACGAACTGGTACGACACGGTGTAGATCAACAGGCCCGGCACCACGCCCACCATCGCAAACACTGCCGCCAGCCGCAGCAGCAAACGGCTGCCGAACTTGCCCCGCCGCACCCGCACGATCAGCCGCACCCCGGCGATGCCGATCACCAGCACCAGCAGGCCAGCCACCACCACGTTGACCCAGAACAGCCACACGTAGTGCTGCTCGTAGAGGCCGCGGCTGTTGGTGGCCAGCGAGAGCAGGAACACCAGCACCAGGCCGGCGCCGGTGACGGCCACCAGAGAAACGATCCAGGCCCAGCGGCTCGCTTTGGTCATGTTCGAACCTGTAGCCGAAGCACCTGTCTAGTTCAAGCGCCGCACGCGCTCGACCTTGAGCGACCAGTCAGATTGGCCACCGATGCCGATCTGCATCGGGCGTGGCATCTGCGTGGTGTCGAGCTGGTAGCTGAATTCGACATAGACACGGCCGTCGTCGAGCTGCGAGGGCTCGGCGAGTTTCCAGCTGGCGGTGCGGCTGACGGCCACAAGCGCGTCGGGCAGGCTGTCGAAGTGCTGGCTCAGGCCGCCGAAGGTGACCCGGTATTTGCGGGTGAGTGGCTGGTAGGCCAGGCGCCAGGTGCGGGTGACGCTGCTGACACGTTTGTCGCGCCAGTACCAGCGGTCGCGAAACACTTCGGCTTGCGCTTCGAAGAACAGCGGCACGCCTTTTTGCAGCGCGTCTTCGACCGCCGGGGCCAGCTGAAAGCGAGCCACAAAACTCAGCAGCAAGCCTTCTTCGTTGCGGGTGAGGTCGAGCCCGTCGAGGGTGACGGTGTCGGCCCGAGCGACCGGGCTCGTGGCCAGCATCAGCACACACACAGCCAGCCCGAGCCACGCACGCACCCGAGCCAGCAGCAACCGGGTCAGGGAGCCGGCAAGGTGGGTTTGCAGGTGGGTGCGAGGTGTGCAGGGCACGGGCGGGTCAGGTGGGGGCCTTGGCCAACAGAGCGTAAAAAAAGCCGTCAGGCGATGCACCGGAACCGGGCGCATCGCCACTGACTGGATTGTCAGCCAGCGGCAGCAGGTGGCCGGGAGAAGCCGGCCGCGCCGCCAGGCTGGCGGTGCTTTGGCGTTGCAAAAAAGCGTCGATCACGGCCTGGCCTTCGGCCTTGAACACCGAGCAAGTGCAGAAGAGCAAGCGCCCACCCTCCCTGAGCAGCGGCCACAGGGCGTCAAGCAGCCGCGCCTGGGTTTGCCCGAGGGTGGCAATGTCGCTGGCTCGCCGCAACCAGCGCACGTCAGGGTGGCGTCGCACGATGCCCGAGGCGCTGCACGGCGCGTCGAGCAAGATGGCATCGAAGGGCTTGCCGTCCCACCACGCGGCGGGCTCGCGCGCGTCGGCGGCGAGCGCTTGGGCGTGCAAGGACAAGCGGCCGAGCGTGTCACGCACACGCTGCAGGCGCGTGGCATCGCTGTCGAGGGCGAGCACGTCGAGCTCGGCCAGCTCCAGCAAGTGAGCGGTTTTGCCGCCGGGGGCGGCGCAGGCGTCGAGCACGCGAGCGCCGGCCGGCAGCCCGTCGCCGATCAACAAGGGCGCGGCGAGCTGGGCGGCGGCGTCTTGCACCGACACATCACCCTCGGCAAAACCGGGCAGATGCTGCACCGTGTGTGGCTCGGCGAGTTGCACCGCCTGCGGCCCGACTACCTGCGCAACGATCCCAGCCTCGGCCAGGCGCTGCACATACGCGGCCGCACTGCCGCGCCGTGCGTTGACGCGCAGCGTCATCGGCGGGCGCTGGTTGTTGGCTTGAAGAATCGCCTGCCATTGCCCCGGCCAATCGGCCTGCAGCCGCTCGATCCACCAGCGCGGGTGGTTGAAGCGAGCCACCGGGTCGGCCTGCACCGACTGCACGATGGCCTCGCGCTCGCGCAAGAAGCGGCGCAACACCGCGTTGATGAACGAGGCACTGGCAGCGTGGCGCTTCTTGGCCGCTTCGACCGCCTGGTTGACCACGGTGTGCGGCGCATAGGTCGCGCCGTCTTGCACCTCGGGCCACAAAAGGGCGAGCACCGTGAGCAACAAGGCATCAACCGGCGGTGGTGGGTTTTTCGGCGCGAGCTGTTGGCGCGCGGCCTGCGCTGCACCGAGGCCACGCATCACCTGAAAGGCCAATGCCTGCGTGCCCGGTCGGGCTTCGGTGGGGCACCGGGCCAAAGCCTCGTTGAGCGACTGGCCAGCGCGCACCGCTTGAACGGCGTCGGCGGTGTGGGATATGAGTTGGGAAAGGGGGAGTGACTTCACCCGAAGAGTCTACGAGGCGAAGATTTTTCCCGGATTCATGATGTTCTTCGGATCCAGCGCGTGCTTCACGCTGCGCATCATGGCCACCGCGCCGGCACCGGCCTCTTCAACCAGGAAGCCCATCTTGTGCAGTCCCACGCCATGTTCGCCGGTGCAGGTGCCGTCCATCGCCAGCGCGCGATGCACCAGCTGCAGGTTGAGCCGCTCGGCCAGCTCGCCTTCGGCGGGGAAGGCCGGGTCAATCAGGTAGCCCAGGTGGAAGTTGCCGTCGCCCACATGGCCGACGATGAAATACGGCAGGCCCGAGGCGTCGACCTCGGCCACGCTCGCGTTGATGCACTCGGCCAGGCGCGAGATCGGCACGCAGGTGTCGGTGGTGACGCAGCGGCAGCCGGGTTTCATCTGCAGCGCGGCGAAGTAGGCATGGTGGCGCGCCGTCCAGAGCTTGGTGCGCGCTTCGGGCGTGGTCGCCCACTCAAAACCCTGGCCACCGAACTCGGCCGCGATCTCCTGCACCGTGGCGGCCTGCTCGGCCACGCTGGCCGCGCTGCCGTGGAACTCCATCAACAGCATCGGCGCCTCGGTGAGGCCGAGCTTGTCGTGCTTGTTGACGGCCCGCACGGCGTTGGCATCGAGCAGCTCGCAGCGCGCAATGGGCACGCCCATCTGGATGACCTGGATGGTGGTGCGCACCGCCGCGTCCACGCTCGGGAAGGTGCAGGTGGCCGCCGAGATGGCCTCGGGCAGCGGG
>JACMKJ010000604.1 GCA_014380155.1 Rhizobacter sp.
GCGCCCGGCGGCGCCGGCACGGAGCCCCCACCCGGCGGGCGGGTGGTCATGCTGCGCTCAATGGCTTTGAGCGCTTCAAGTTTTTCGTTGAGCTGCTGCAGCGTGCGCTGCTGATCGCGACGCTGCGTGACTTCACGCGCGAGCTGGTCTTCGAGGCGACGTTGTTCGGTCACCCGACCGAGCAGCAATCGCGCGAGCGGCTGCCAGGGCGCCAGCTCGGGCGCGCTCGATTTGCCGATGGGCTCGAGCAGCGCCACCGCACGCGCCAGGTCACCCGGGTTGTGCTGGTGCGCGAGCGCAAGCGACAGCTCCAGAACCGCGTCGGCCGGGGCCGCCGTGGCGGTCACCGACACCACGCCGTTCAGCCGCGTGATTTCGTTGGCCAGGTCGAAGGCCGACATCTGACGCAGTTGCTCGTGATAACTCAGGAAGCGCCGCGCTGCCACGTCGGCTGGGTCGGGCGGAGGCGGCGCTGCGGGCACCAGCACGACCACCGGAGCCGAGGCAGGCTCGGCCGCGACAGGCGCTGCCTTGGCGGCGGGAGCGGTCTGAAATGCCGAACACGCTGGCAGCACCAAAGTGCCCGCCACCACCGCCGCCCAAACCCAGATGTTCCTAACCAGCATGAGGCAATTCGATGTGAAAGTGAGCGCCTGGGCCGTCGGGCAGGAGTTCGATCACGCCGCCGTGAGCCGTGATGAATTCGTGCACGATCGACAAACCGATGCCGCTGCCGCGCACGGCGTCGCTCGGTTGCCGCTCACCGCGGTAAAAAGGTTCGAACACGCGGGCCCGGTCCGCTGCGGCCACACCGGGGCCCTGGTCCACGATGTCGATGCAGGCGCGCCCTGGCATGCGCGTCACTTCAATTCGGATGGTAGCGCCCACCGGGCTGAAGCGAATTGCGTTGGACAAAAGGTTGCCCAAGGCGGTGCCCAGCTTGTCGGCGTCGATCTCGGCCGCGACCGGGCCACCCTCGACCACCACCGCCAACTGGCGCGCCTGCCACTGCAGCCGCTGCAGAGCCACCAGTTGTTTGACGAGGGCGGTGATGTCGGTAGTGCGTCGAACCAGCCGGCGCGCCTCGAAGGCCGCCGCGTTGAAGCGCAGCAGGTCTTCGATCTGGCCCTGCAACACGGCGGTGTTTTGCCGCAGGATGCGCGCCACCTCGCGCTGGTCGTCGCTGAGCGTGCCGGTCACCCCATCTTCGAGCAAGGAGACGCCTTCCCGCAGCGCAGCGAGTGGCGTCTTCAACTCGTGCGACACGTGGCGCAGGAAGCGTGACTTGTCGGAGTCGAGCTCGGCCAGGCGCAGGCGCAGCCATTCGAGCCGGCGGCCGAGCAGGCGCACGTCAGAGGGGCCGCGGATGTCGATCGGTTGATCGAGCCGGTTTTCACCGAGGCCGATCACGGCCTGCTCCAAGCTCTTGAGCGGGCGGGCCAGCCACACACCGAAGCCGAGTGCCATCACGATGGCCACCGCGATGGCGGCGAGGATCTGCCGGCCCAGCTCGGCGCGGCCGCTTTCCAGCTCGTCCATCAGAACCTGGTTGCGCGCTTCGGTGGCCAGGCGCACCTGTTCGGCGATGGCAGTGTTGATGCTTTCCAGGTCGCGAAAGGCGCTGGTGACCGCCGCTTCGCGCGGCCGCTTTTCTTCGGCCGAGCCGCGCAGTTGCAGCTCGATGCCCTCTTGTGTGCTGCGCCATTCGGCCGCCAGTTGGGCCGGGATGCGGTTGTCGGCCAGGCGGGCCAGTGCCGCCGTGGCGTCGCGCGTGGCCTCTTCAAACCGCTGGCGCAACACCGGGTCGTCGAGCACCAGGTACTGGCGCGCCGCGCGCTCCATGACCACGGTGCGCTCGGCCAGCACCTGCGCATCGGCGGTGTCGGCCACCGCACGGCGTGCACCCTCGCTGCTCTGGCGCAGCAGGGTTTCGAGCGTGAACAGGCCGCGCAGGGAAGCTGCGCTGAGCAAAGCGGCGATGAGCAGGAAAGCAACCAGCAAGAGCTGGCGGAAGGAATAACGATGCATGGCGCGCGGATTGTGCCCGGCGACCGCACTAGGAAAGCGAAGTACCCATCAAGCAACACCCGCGGAACCGGCCTTGCCGGGCCGCCAGGCGGCGCCCCCTGGGGCAGGAGCGAAGCGCCTGGGGGCTAATCAAACACAGGCAGCACGTCGTCCTTGAGGGTGCCACGCACTTGCTCGAAGTCGGGCATCACCGAGCGCACCACATCCCAGAAACGCGGGCTGTGGTTCATCTCGCGCAGGTGCGCCAGCTCGTGCGCGACCACGTAGTCGATGCTGGGCATCGCGAAGTGGATCAGCCGCCAGTTGAGGCGGATCGCACCATCGGCCCCCGCACTGCCCCAACGCGTTTGCGCCGACGACAAACTGAGCTTGGTGTAGCGCACGCCGAGTTGCTGCGCAAAGTGCTTGCAGCGCTCTTCGAACACACGGCGGGCCTGGCGCTGCAGCCAGCTTTGCACCACGTCGCGGATCTGCTCGGGCGTGGCGGTGTGCGGCAGGCCGATGTGCAGCGTGAGGCGTGGCACGCCGGGCAGCGCTTCGGCGTCGGCATTGAGCACCGCGCCGCCTTTCGTGAGGCCGGCGCGCGCATCGAGCACGATGATCACCGTCTCGCCGAGGAAGGGGATGCCGGTGCCGTCGCGCCAGTCGACCTTGGCCGATTGCAGGCGCTGCTGGCGCTCTTGCTGCTCGGCCAGCTTGCGCAAGATCCAGCCGGCCTTTTCGCGCAGCGCGGCTTCGATCTCGCCCACACCCACCCACTTGGGCGCGGCCACGCTCAAGCCCTCGAGACCGACCACGAAGCCGATGCTCTTGCGCCGCGCGCGGCGCAGCGCATAAGCCACCAGATGTTCGTTGAGGCGGATCTCGCGCTGGGCCTGCGGGTGGCGGAAAACGGCGGGGGTGAGCACGGAAGCAATCGGGACGGCAGGCGGCGCGGGGGTGGATGCTGGTGGTGGTGCCACAAGCTGCGGCACCGGCAAGGTCACTGGCACCGACACCGGCTCATCAAACAGCGAAAGCTGCGAGGTGGAGGGAGCCGGTGCGCCGCGCGTCATGAGCGGTGATTCTAGGTTCTGCCTAGGTTTTGTAGGCTACGGGATCGAGGCGATGCATCTCGCCCTCGATCCAGGTTTCCACTTCACGCATCAGTTCATCGGGCTGGCGGCCCGCTGAGTCGATGGGTTTGCCGATGGAGACATCGACCACGCCAGGCCTCACCAGAAAGGACTTGCGCGGCCAGCACACCGCCGAGGTCACGGCGATCGGCACCACCGGCCGGCTGGTGTCGACCGCGAGGCGCGTGCCACCCGATTTGTAGGCGCCTTGCTGGCCACGCGCCGCGCGCGTGCCTTCGGGAAACATGATGACCCAGTTGCCGTTGGCCATGTGCTTGCGGCCCTGCTCGGCCACCTTGGCCCAGGCGGCAGCGCGCTTGCTGCGGTCGATGTGGATCATGTCCATGCGCGACATCGCCCAGCCGAAGAAGGGGATGTAGAGCAGCTCACGCTTGAACACATAGGCCAAGGGCTTGGGCATCAAGGTGGGGAAGAAGAAGGTCTCCCAGGTCGACTGGTGCTTGGACAGCAGGATGACCGCCGCGTCGGGCAGGTTCTCCATGCCGGTGATGCGCGCACGCACGCCGCAGATCACGCGGCAGCCGCCCATGGCCACGCGCAGCCAGCCCGCACACATCCAGTAGATGGTGTCGCCGCGAACGAAGATCGAAACGAGGAGCACCGCGGTGCCCCAGGGCACCACCGTCACCGACATCCACAACACGAACAGCAAGGACCGCAGGGCATAAAACGCGTTGCGAATCAATCCAGCCTCCCGAAGCCCGAGTCGGTCTTGCCCGACGCACCGCGCGCCGTGCGCTCTTGCTGGATCAGGCTCTCGGCAAACGCCGCCAGGTCGGCGTGCACCTGCAGCGCGGGGATTTGCTGCATGAGTTGCGCAATCTGTGCCTCACTCAGCGAGGCTCCTCGGCCGGTGCGCACCAGGTGGGGCGGGCAGCCGGCAGCCACCGCAGCCTCGAGGTCGCGCACCGAGTCGCCCACCACGGGCACGGTTTTCAGATCAACGCCGAAACGTTCACCGATCTGCTCGAGCAAACCGGGCAGCGGCTTGCGGCAGGTGCACTGGTCTTCGGGCGCATGCGGGCAGAAAAACACCGCCCCGATGCGCCCGCCCACGCGCGCCAGCGCCGCATTCATCTTGGAGTGCATGGCGGTGAGCGCCGCCATGTCGAACAGGCCGCGACCCAGGCCCGATTGGTTGGTGGCGATCACCGTGTGCCAGCCGGCGTGGTTGAGGCGTGCAATCGCCTCCAGAGCGCCGGGCAAGGGCACCCACTCGTCGGCCGACTTGATGAAGTCGTCGCGGTCCTCGTTGATGGTGCCATCGCGGTCGAGGATGATGAGGTTCATGGCCTGGCCGTCTCTCATGTGGCGAGCTTAGAGAGGTCGGCGACGCGGTTCATCGCAGCGTGGAGAGTTGCCAGGAGGCCGAGGCGGTTGGCACGCAGCGAAGGGTCTTCAGCGTTGACCATCACCTTGTCGAAGAAGGTGTCGACCGGGGTCTTCAGCGCCGCCAGGGCTTTCAGCGACGCGGTGTAGTCGCCACGGTCGAAGGCGGCATCGGCATGCGGGCGCACCTGAACGAGCGCCTCGTACAACGCAGCCTCGGCGGGCTCTTTCAGCAAGGCCGCATCGACCTTGGCTTCGACCACGCCTTCAGCTTTCTTGAGGATGTTGCCCACTCGCTTGTTGGCGGCGGCGAGTGACGGCGCCTCGGCCAGCGCCGCGAAGCTGCGCACCGCCGCAAGCCGGCCCGGCACGTCGCCGAGGATGGGCCGCAGCTCCAGCACCGCATCAACCTCTTGCGCGCTGTAACCCTGCTCACGCAACATGCTCGCCAGGCGCTCGTAGATGAACACCAGCAGCGGCTCGCTCGGGTCGCTGATCAGCTCGCCGAAAGCCGGCACGGCAGAGCGCACCAGCTCGGCCAGGTCGAGCGCCATGTTCTTTTCGACCAGGATGCGCACCACGCCCAGCGCGTGGCGGCGCAGCGCGAACGGGTCTTTGTCGCCGGTGGGCAGCTGGCCGATACCGAACAGGCCGACCAGGGTTTCGAGCTTGTCGGCCAGCGCGAGCACGGTGCCCGAGTGGTTGGACGGCAGCGTGTCGCCGGCAAAGCGCGGCTTGTAGTGCTCTTCGATGGCGATGGCCACGCCGTCGCGCAGGCCTTCGTGGCGCGCGTAGTAGCGGCCCATGGTTCCTTGCAGCTCAGGGAACTCGCCGACCATGTCGGTCAGCAGATCGGTCTTGGCGAGCAGCGCGGCCTCTTGCACCTTGCTGTCGAGCACGTCGAAGTGGTCTTTCTGGTCGACCGAATACGGCACGGTGCCCAGGCGCAGATGGTTGACGATGGCGTGGCCGATGGCTTGTACCCGCTCGGCACGGTCGCCCTGCGTGCCGAGCTTGCCGTGGTAGACCACCTTGGCCAGGCCGGGCACACGCGAGGCCAGCGTCTTCTTGCGGTCCTGGTCGAAGAAGAACTTCGCATCGGCCAGGCGCGGGCGCACCACACGCTCGTTGCCTTCGATCACGCGGCTCGGGTCTGCGGGGCGGATGTTGCTGACGATGAGGAACTTGTGGGTCAGCTTGCCGGCGGCGTCGAGCAGCGGAAAGTACTTCTGGTTGGCCTTCATCGTGAGGATGAGGCACTCTTGCGGCACCGCCAGGAACTCGGGCTCGAACTGGCACAGCAGCACGTTGGGGCGCTCGACGAGGGCGGTGACTTCATCGAGCAAGGCCGCGTCGTCGATGGGCGTCAAGCCTTCAAGCGCGGCGGCGTGCTGCAGCTGTCGTGAAATCTCGGCGTGGCGGTGCGCAAAGCTGGCGATCACCGCACCCTGCTCTTCGAGTTGGCGTGCGTAGTGGTCGGCGTCTTGCAGCACCACCGGGTCGATCTGCGCTTCGAAGCGGTGGCCGTGGGTTTCGCGGCCTGCGGTGAGGCCCAGCGCGGAGATCGGCACCACGTCGGCACCGTGCAATGCGACCAGACCGTGGGCCGGTCGCACGAAGCTCACGCTGCTCCAGCCGTCGGCCAGCTGGTATTGCATGACCTTCGGGATCGGCAGGCCGGCGAGTGCGGCGTCGAGCGCTTTTTGCAGGCCGTCGGCCAGGGTCGCGCCCTGGGCCACGCTGTCGAAGAACAGCGCCTCGGCCTTGCCGTCCATCTGGCGCTTGAGCTGGGGCAACGCCGATGCGTCGGCGCCCACGCTGGCCAGCTTCTTCAGCAGCGCGGGGGTGGCCTGGCCTTCGGCGTTGAGCGCCACGCTGACGGGCATCAGCTTGATCGACACCGCCTTGTCGTCGGCCTGCACGCGCACGGCGCTCACATGGGCCGCCAGGCGGCGGGGTGAGGCAAACGGCGTGACTGCCGAATGTTCGGTCGCCAGGCCCTCGGCCTTCAAGCTCTCGGCCAACGCGCGCGCAAACGACTCGCCCAGCTTCTTCAGCGCTTTCGGCGGCAGCTCTTCAACGAACAACTCGACGAGCAGGTTCTTGGTGGTCATCACGCCGCCTTCTTGTTGAGTTGCGCCACCACTTCATCGGCCCAGGCCTTGGGTGCCATCGGGAAGCCGAGACGCGCGCGGCTGTCGAGATAACTCTGCGCCACGCTGCGCGAGATGTTGCGGATGCGGCCGATGTAGGCCGCGCGCTCGGTCACGCTGATGGCGCCACGCGCGTCGAGCAGGTTGAAGGTGTGGCCGGCCTTGAGCACCTGCTCGTAGGCGGGCAACGCAAGTTGCTGCTCCATCAAGTGCTTGGCCTGCTTCTCGTGTGCGCCGAAGGCCTGCAGCAAGAACTCCACATCGCTGTGCTCGAAGTTGTACGTGCTCTGCTCGATCTCGTTTTGCAGGTAGACGTCACCGTAGCTCAGCGTGTCGGTCCACTTCAGGTTGTAGACGTTGTCGACACCCTGCAGGTACATGGCCAGGCGCTCCAAGCCGTAGGTGATCTCGCCGGTGATGGGTTTGCACTCGATGCCGCCCACTTGCTGGAAGTAGGTGAACTGGGTCACTTCCATGCCGTTCAGCCACACCTCCCAGCCCAGGCCCCAGCAGCCGAGGGTCGGGTTCTCCCAGTCGTCTTCGACGAAGCGGATGTCGTTGGCCTTGAGGTCGAAGCCCAATGTTTCGAGCGAGCCGAGGTACAGCTCAAGAATGTTGGCTGGTGCGGGCTTCAACACCACCTGGTACTGGTAGTAGTGCTGCAGGCGGTTGGGGTTCTGGCCGTAGCGGCCGTCTTTGGGGCGGCGGCTGGGCTGCACGTAAGCGGCCTTCCAGGGCTCGGGGCCCAGCGCGCGCAAGAAGGTCGCGGTGTGGCTGGTGCCAGCGCCGACCTCCATGTCATAGGGTTGCAGCAGGGCGCAGCCCTGGCGGTCCCAGTAGTCTTGCAAGCGCAGGATGATTTGCTGGAAGGTCAGCATGGTGTGGGGTGCAAGGGAAAGCGGCGATTTTAGAGGCCCGATCGTTTGCCGGGGTGTCCGGCGCCGGGCCGCCCCAAGCCGGACAAGAGCCCCTTGGGGGCAGGAGCACAGCGACTGGGGGGCTATTCCCGCCGGCGTAGCGGTAGGGTCAACAGCATCAGCGCGCCGGCCAGTACCAAAAGCGGCCACAGGCTGAAGCGCGAGGCCCACCAGGCAAACGGCGTGAGGCCTTGGCGGCCCTCGACCTTGGCGTCGAGTACACCTTGGGTGAAGGGCTTCAGTGAGTGCGTCACCACGCCGAGGTGGTCGATCACCACCGTGGCACCGGTGTTGGTGGCACGCAGCATGGGGCGCTGGAACTCCAGCGAGCGCATGCGGGAGATGATCAGGTGCTGCTTGACGGCAATGGTGTCGCCGAACCAGCCGATGTTGCTCAGGTTGGCGAAGATCGTCGGCGCTTCGTTCATGTCGACAAACCGCGCGGCCAGCTCTTCGCCGAACAGGTCTTCATAACAAATGTTCGGCGCCACCCGCTCGCCCTTGACGCTGAAGGAAGGCGGCACCCGCATGCCACGGCTGAAATCGCCGAGCGGGATGCGCATCAGGTCGGTGAACCAGCGAAACCCGGTCGGGATGAACTCGCCGAAGGGCACCAAGTGGTATTTGTCGTAGCGGTAGTAGCCCTCGGGCCACTTCACCGTGTCGCGCGACACGCCCACCACCGAGTTGGTGTAACCCGCCTCGAAGCTGCCCAGCGGGCGGCCGATCAGCGCCGCCTGATCGCGCTGAAAATGCAGGGCCAGCGGCTTCCAGTAGTCGGTCGGCATTTGCTCGGGCAGCAGCGGCACGATGGTTTCGGGCCCGAGCACCAGGTCGCCCTTGGCTGCCAGCAGCTGCTGCTGCGCCCAGAGCAAGGTCTGCGGCAAATATTGCTCGGAGAACTTCTGGTCTTGCGGCACGTTGCTTTGCAGCAACGTCAGCGTGAGCGTGCTGGTGGGCCGGGTGAACGGCACCGGCTTGATGAGCGCCAGCGCGATCAACACCGTGGCGCTAGCGCCAAAACCGAGCACCGCACCGGAGCTGCGCTGGCCCACGTCGCGCATGCCCAGCACCAGGCCCGCACCCAGCGCCGCGCAGACGAAGCCGATGCCGTAAACGCCAATCCAGGGCGCCAGGTTGGCCAGCGGCCCGTCGATGTGGGCGTAACCCGAGGCCGCCCAGGGGAAGCCGGTGAACACCACGCCGCGCGCCAGCTCGGCCAGCAGCCAGCAGGCGGCAAACAAAAGCGCGTCGATCAAAGGCCGGTGACGCCGCAGCCGCGAAAACAAGGCCATCGCCAGAGCGAGGTAGAGCGACAGGAACAGGCTCAAGGCGACCACCGCCAGCACCGCCAAGGTCGACGACAACCCGCCGTAGAGGTGCATGCTGATGTAGAGCCACCACACGCTCGCAGCCAGCCAGGCGGTGCCAAAACTCAAACCCACCCACGCCGCACGCCAGGGCGTGGCTCGGCTCACCTGCCAGGCGAGGCCCGCCACGCAGACGATCTGGAGCCACCAGATGGCGGGGTAGGACATGGGCAAGCTGTGCAGACCGCCCAGCACCAGGGCCAGCAGAACGTCCAGCCCGAGCAGCATGCCGTCGGACGAGCTGCTGCGGCGCACACGGCGGCGCGAGGAAGCGGGCGCCGGCGCGGCAGCGCTGCGGTCACGCACCGTCGGTACCCACGGCCACTTCAGGGGCTCGTGTCACCTTGAACCAGCGCACTGCCCCACCGCGCGTGAGCATCACCGTGAAGATCAGACTGCCCAATGGCACCGCTTCACCGCGGCGCGGCACACGGCCCAGGGCCTGAGCGACTAGGCCGCCGATGGTGTCGAACTCATCGACCGGCAGCCTGACCACAAAAGCTTCGTTGACCGCTGTGATATCGGCGTCGCCCGCCACGCGGTGGCTGCCATCGGCCAGGGTGTAGATGCCGGTTTCGCCGTCTTTGTCGTCGAACTCGTCTTCGATCTCGCCGACGATTTCTTCGAGCACGTCTTCGATGGTGATGAGCCCGGCGGTGTTGCCAAACTCGTCGATCACCATCGCCAGGTGGTTGCGGTTGGCGCGAAAGTCGCGCAGCAGGTCGTTCAGGCCCTTCGATTCAGGCACGAAGACGGCCGGGCGCAACAGGGTGCGCAGGTTCAGCTCGGGCGCGCGCTGCAGCTTGAGCAGGTCTTTGGCCATCAGCGTGCCGATGATGTTCTCGCGCTTGCCTTCGAACACCGGGAAACGCGAGTGGCCGGTGTCGATGACCATCCACAAAAGCTCATCGTACGGGGCGTCGATGTCGAGCACGTCCATGCGAGGGGCGGCCACCATGGCATCACCCGCCGTCAGGTCGGCCATGCGGATCACGCCTTCAAGCATCATGCGCGACTCGGGCGCGATCAACTCGCGATGCTCGGCGTCGGCCAGCGTCTCGATCAGCTCGTCTTTCGAATCGGGGCCGGGCGAGACAAATTCAACCAGACGCTCGAACAAGCTGCGCTTGTCGACGTGGTGACCGTGTTTGTCAGCGCCTTTGGGGTATCGACTCGGGTGAGGATCAGCCATCAGGCCGGGAGCGGAAGTTCAGATTCCAAAAGCTTAACTGAAGCCGGTCTTGACACATCTGGTACCTTGAATCAAATTCTTCCGGCCCCATTTCGGCCTTCTTCTTGCATCGAACAGGTTTCACCATGAGTCTCATCCCCGCCACCATCCTCACCGGCTTCCTGGGTTCGGGCAAAACCACCCTCCTCAAGCGGGTGCTCACCGAGGCCCACGGCCAGAAGATCGCCGTGGTGGAAAACGAGTTCGGCTCGGAAAACATCGACAACGAGATCCTGGTGCAAGACAGCACCGAGCAGATCATCCAGCTCAACAACGGCTGCGTGTGCTGCTCGATTCGCGAAGATTTGCGCACCACCTTGAGCGACTTGGCCGAGAAGCGCCGCAAAGGCGAGCTCAAATTCGACCGCGTGGTGATCGAGACCACCGGCCTGGCCGACCCGGGGCCCGTGGCGCAGACCTTCTTCATGGACGACGAGATCGCCGAGAGCTACCTGCTCGACTCCATCCTGACCCTGGTCGACGCCAAACACGGCAACGCCCAGCTCGACAGCCGCCAGGAAGCGCGCCGCCAGATCGGTTTTGCCGACCAGATCTTCGTCAGCAAGACCGACCTGGTCGGCGAGGCCGAGGTGGCTGACCTGATGCACCGCATCAAGCACATGAACCCACGCGCGCCGCAGCGCAAGGTGCACTTCGGCGAGGTTCCCATTTCCGAGGTGTTCGACCTGCGGGGCTTCAACCTCAACGCCAAGCTCGACATCGACCCCGACTTCCTCAAGGCCGACGACCACGACCACCATGGTCACGATCACCACGATCACGACCACGAACACGGCGAACACTGCGACCACCCGCACCACCACGCGCACGACGACGACGTCAAATCCTTCGTCTTCAAGTCCGACAAGGCCTTCAACCCGGCCAAGCTGGAAGACTTCCTGGGGGCCATCGTTCAGGTCTATGGGCCGAAGATGCTGCGCTACAAGGGTGTTCTCTATATGAAGGGGTCCGACAAGAAGGTCATCTTCCAGGGCGTGCACCAGCTGATGGGCAGCGACCTGGGCCCGGCCTGGGCCAAGGGCGAGAAAAAGGGCAGCAAGATGGTCTTCATCGGGCTCGATTTGCCCCGTGAAATCCTCGAACAAGGCCTCGAGCAGTGCCTGGTTTGAGTCTGGTTTGAATATGCAGACGCGGCGGCAAACAACGTGGCTACAATCCGCGGCGCCCAACAGGGGCTGCGGGGCCACTCAGAGCTGCGCAGAGCGGGTATAACCGCCGTTGCGAGGAGACCTCAGTGAGCAAGACCCCGGTTAAGCGACCCACTCCCACCAAGCCAGCGGCCAAAAAGCCGGTGCAGGCGGCCAAGAAGCCTGTGCCCAAAGCCCCGGCGAAACCCAGCAAGCCCGTCGCCAAACCCGCCCCCAAGCCCACTGCCAAAGCCAGCCCCGCAAAAACCACCAACCCTGCCGTCAAGGTTGTTGCCAAACCAGCAGCCAAATCTTCCCCTCCGCCAAAGCCGGCCGCCAAATCTGTCGCCCCGGCCAAACCAGTCGCCAAGGCGGCTCCGGCGCCCGACCCTGTCAAGACACCTGCCGTGACCAAACCTGTTGTACCCGCTCCCGCACCTGTCGTGGCTGCCAAGCCCGTCAAAGTGCCCCAGCCCAAGCTCTCCGCCGCAGCCCGTGCCTCGGCTGCCGCCTCCACGCCAGCGCCCGTGCCCCCGGCCACCTCCCGGTTCGCCGACCGCTTTGCTCCCCCGCGGCCTCCCACCCGGCAGATGAACTCGCTGTTGATCGACATCACGAAAACCGCGCACAAGGCCGACCCGAAGCTGGCCAACGCCTGGAAGACCAAATCTGGCCGCGAACTGAGCGAAGCCGAGATCCTCGCCATGCCCGATGGCGAGTACATGAACGAGAAGCAGTTGGAGTTTTTCCGCGTCAAGCTGCAAACGCTCAAGGACGACCTGCTGAGCAACGCCGGTGAAACCACCGAGCACCTGCGCGAAGACACCTCCATCGTGCCCGACCCGGCCGACCGCGCCACCATCGAAGAAGAGCATGCGCTGGAGTTGCGCACCCGCGACCGCGAGCGCAAGCTGCTGAAGAAGATCTC
Source organism: Rhizobacter sp. (assembly GCA_014380155.1). Classification (GTDB taxonomy): domain Bacteria; phylum Pseudomonadota; class Gammaproteobacteria; order Burkholderiales; family Burkholderiaceae_C; genus Rhizobacter. The sequence goes on from JACMKJ010000604.1 coordinate 12,241, forward strand.
GCAGTCGCTCGGCCGCATCGATGCAGGCGACTATGGTTTCTGCGACGAAACTGGCGAACCCATCGGCCTGGGCCGCCTCATCGCACGCCCGACCGCTACACTGTCCCTCGAAGCCCAACAACGGCGCGAGCTGAAACAGAAGATGTTCGGCGACTGATCGCCCGAGCGCCCAGCCCTTCCGACATGGCGGATCCGAAAGACAGCAATAGCTTCTTCCGAAAGGTTGTCAAGTTCGTGGCCAACCCGGCCACCGACTGGGCTCAGCTCGGTGTGCCTGCTGAAGACGCACGCGAGAGCGAATACGCCAAGTCCGAGCTGAAGGCCATGATCGAGCGCAAGCGGCGCAACGACTTCGTGCGAAAACGCGAGTTCGACATGCTGCGCAAGGTCCGCCGTGAAGGCCTGACTGGCGATCAACTGGCAGCCCTGGGTGGCTCGTCGCGGCTCGACGACTCCGAAGCCCGCATGCAGGAAAGCGGCGCCAAACCCGACAGTGGCGTCAAGGCCAAGATCGACGAGATCGAGCAGCAGATGGTGGGTGACGGCCTGGCCTCGCCCTCGCCGCGCCGCACACCTCAGTTCTACGAAGCGCCGACCCAACCTGCGGCCATGGGCTATGCCCGTACCCAGCCCGACGAAGGCCTCGGCAAGCAAAACGGTGGCGACTCGCGCGCACCCGCCGCCCCGCCGGTGCTGCGATCAGTGCCGACCGCCACGGTGGCCCCAGGCGCCGGCCTGGCCCCTCTTGACCTCGACACAGGTCCCGCCGCGCTCAGCAGCCAGTTTGCCGAGCTCAGCGAGGTGGCTCACGACCCCGATCTGGACGAAGCCGTGATCGCGTTTGCCAACGCCGATTTCGAGCTGTGCGAGCAGTCGCTCGCCGGCCTCACCGGCTCGGGTGGCGGCCGCTCCCAGCACGCCGAAACCTGGCTGGCCTTGTTCGACCTGTACCGCGCGATCGGTCAGCAGCACAAGTTCGAAAGCCTGGCCATCGACTATGCGCAAGCGTTTGGCTGGTCGGCGCCGCAGTGGTTCTCCATGCCCAAGATGGTGGCCGAGGCTGCCAGTGAAGAGCGCCAGCCACGCGCTCGCATCGACGGCCAGGTGGGTTGGGTCTGCCCGGCCATCGTCGACGCCGAAGCGGTGGCCAAGCTGCGCTCGCAGACCCTGCAGATGCCGCTGCCCTGGGTGTTCGATTGGAGCGCGCTCAAGGGCATCGACGCTGAAGGCAGCGCCCGCCTGAGCGAGCTGTTCCGAGGCTGGATCCCGCAGACGCTCGACATGCGCTGGCTCAGTGGCGAGCGCCTGATCGAAGTGCTGCAAGACGCCGCCCCCACCGGCGTGCGCGATGCCGACCCTGTGTTCTGGCAGCTGCGCCTCGACGTGCTGCGCATGGCCAACCGAGCCGATCAGTTCGACGAAGCCGCCATTGACTACTGCGTCACCTACGAGGTATCGCCGCCGTCGTGGGAGCCGGCCACCTGCCAGGCCCGCATCAGCGGCGCGAGCGTGAGCACGCAATCGCCGCCGATGTCGGTGATCAGCGATGTGTCGACCACCTTCCAGGAGTCGCAGATCATCGACGAGCCCGGCATGGTGCAGGTGGCCCGCGTCGAACTCTCTGGGCAGTTGGTAGGCGACATCAGCGCCACGTTGACCAAGATGAACGAAGAGCTGGGCACAGCGACCATTGTCAATGTGTCTTGTGCACGTTTGATCCGTGTCGACTTCATCGCAGCCGGCGACCTGCTCAACTGGGTGCTGGCGCGCCGCAGCGAAAACCGCGCCGTGACCTTCTCCGAATCGCACCGCCTCGTGGCACTGTTCTTCGGGGCGATGGGCATCAACGAGCACGCGAAAGTCAAAGTGCGCGTGGTCTGATCGCGCGGCTTTTCTCTTCTCGCTGACTTGAACCCGCGGGCTTCGCCCGAATCTGAGCCCCTATGGACCAATATCACGGCACGACCATCCTGAGCGTGCGCCGCGGCAATGTGGTCGCCATTGGCGGCGATGGTCAGGTGACGCTGGGCAACGTGGTCGTCAAGGCCACGGCACGCAAGGTGCGCAAGCTCTACCGAGACCAGGTGCTGGCTGGTTTTGCCGGCGCCACGGCCGACGCGTTCACCCTCTTCGAGCGCTTCGAGGCCAAGCTTGAAAAGCACCAAGGCCACCTGGTGCGTGCCGCCATCGAGCTGACCAAGGACTGGCGCACCGACCGCGTGCTGCGCCGGCTGGAGGCCATGCTCGCCGTGGCCGACAAGGAGGCATCGCTCATCATCACCGGCAACGGCGATGTGCTGGAGCCCGAACTGGGCATCGTGGCGATCGGCTCGGGCGGCGCATTTGCCCAGGCTTCTGCCAGAGCACTGCTGCAGCACACCGACATGGCGCCCCAAGACATCGTGAAACGTTCGCTCGAGATCGCCGGCGACCTGTGCATTTACACCAACCAGAACCACGTCATCGAGACTCTCGAATGAGCTTCAACATGACCCCGCAGGAGATCGTCTCCGAGCTCGACCGCCACATCGTCGGCCAAGCCGCCGCGAAGCGCTCGGTTGCCATCGCCTTGCGCAACCGCTGGCGCCGCCAGCAGGTCGACGAGAACCTGCGCGCCGAGATCACGCCGAAGAACATTCTGATGATCGGCCCCACCGGTGTGGGCAAGACCGAGATCGCACGCCGCCTTGCCAAGCTGGCCGACGCGCCCTTCATCAAGGTCGAGGCGACGAAGTTCAC